>JBDLIN010000016.1:0-30718 GCA_039714835.1 Bacteroidota bacterium
GCCACGTCGCCGAAATAATTATAATTTAAATATATAACTCACAAATTGAAAATAAAAGAACATTCGAATAAAACGCTGCCCCGCATTTGCGGGATCGCCATAAAAAATAAAATCCACATAAAGTGGATTTTACTAGAGCGGGAGACGGGACTCGGACCCGCGACAGCTACCTTGGCAAGGTAGTGCTCTACCAACTGAGCTACTCCCGCATATCAATGCAATAAGAACAAATTTGAACAACAAATATAATATTGTTTTTTCTTTCAAACAATAGTGGTATAATATTTTCTTTTTTCTCAATTACTCAATATCACTGTACAAAATAAAGAGTATAAACCGTTGAAAGGATTTTCCATCTTATATTTTATGTCATGGACTACCATAGGTAGTTAAAAATGGTCCATGACATCCAAGACTTAAATTTTTCAACTATTCAAGGTTACTACTGGCATATCTCTTAATTTTTTGTGTAGTAGTTTTCTCAAATTCTTGTTCCCTTGTGATAAAAGTTGTAATTCGTTTAAATGCCGGTAATTGCTTGTTTACAATATCTATTTCAGATTTTAAGGTATTCTCGATAAGTGCTTCATCTATAGAAATATTTTCTTTTTCAGATAATTCTATGAATGCTTCTGTATCCGGAACAATTTTCGCAGCAATTACTTCATCATGTTTTTCATCCTTTTTACCATAGACTATACATTCTAAAACATATTTGCTTCTATGCAAGATATCTTCAATCTCTTCAGGAAATACATTTTTGCCAGATTTAGAAATGATGACGTTTTTCTTTCTTCCACTGATATGAAGAAAACCATCATCATCAAAATAACCGAGATCTCCTGTTCGAAACCAGCCTTCATTCAGTACTTCTTCTGTAGCTGATTCATTTTTATAGTATCCTAGCATAATACTTGGACCTTTTGCAACTATTTCCCCAACACCATTTTCATCTTGATCATCAATTCTGATCTCAACATTCGGCAGCGGTAAACCGGCAGCATCGTCCTTAAAATTATCTAATCTATTTAATGTTAAAATTGGTGAAGTTTCTGTTAATCCATATCCCTGAATAAAGTTAAAGCCAAATCCTCTTAATCCTTCAGCCACCACCGGATCAGGAGCAGCTCCCCCGGCAATAAATACTCTAACATTTCCACCAAATTTTTCATGCAGTTCAGAGAATATTTTCTTTTTTGTCCCCTTAATATGTAACTTTTTCAATACATTAGTTAATTGTACAAGGATTGGGACAACTACTGATTTAACTTTATCTTCTGAAATGGTTTTGGTTACTCTTTTATACATCTTATCGTAAAGCAGTGGCGCCCCCAGCAGCATGGTTGCCTTTACTGCTTGGATGTCATCGACAATTGTTTTTAAACTTCTTACAAAATGAATTGAGGCACCAGAATATATCGGGCACAGCATCCCACAAGTACATTCATAAGTATGATGTATTGGTAGTACAGATAGAAATTTATCTTCAGGATATATCATCATCATACTTACCATATCCATAATATTCGAAGCTAGATTTTTCTGGCTAAGCATCACACCTTTTGCTCTACCTAAAGAACCAGATGTGAATATAATTTCTGCAAGCTCGTTATTATTGATATTGGGTAGATCGTCAATTGCAAACTCTTCATTTTCATCAATCAGTTTCTTCATATATAGAAATTTTGATTCTTCTTTACACTCATCCATACAGATAAAATGCTTAAGCCGTTTTAATGCAGAGTGTGTGATATCAAAAAGATCAGAATAAGCACCGGAAAATATTATTGCTTCTGATTCAGATTCATATATGATATTGAAAATGTCGTTTTGAGTAAGATTCTTATCAATTGGAACTGCAACATAATTAAAGACCATACAAGTAAAATATGATATTGCCCACTGGACTCTGTTTTCACCAATTATTGCAACATGACTCCTCTCCTCAAAACCTAAATTTTTCAGTGCTTTACCTAACTTCAAGACTGAAGTTAATAGCTCATTATATGTAAGTTTTGGAATTGGTGTTTCATTTAAATCCTCAATTGCGAGTTTTTCAGGGTAAGTTTTAGCAGATCTGAGCAGCAGTTCTTGAAGTGAATCGATTTTAGGGATATCATAAAGTTTGTAATCTTTTTTCATTTTCGACTCCCAGAATGATTAATAAAATGTCTGGACCACTGATTTTACAGCAGTCCAGTTTGTAATCTATTTAGTCAGTCTTAATAATATACCTTTCACTAAATTGTAGAATTTCTCAGTAGCTTGAATGTTTAGTCTCTCATCCGGGGAATGAGCTCCTTCGATAGTTGGGCCAAATGATATCATATCAATACCAGGGTATTTTGCCCCAAGTAATCCAGTTTCTAATCCAGCATGAATCGCTTTAATTTCCGGTTCACTATTGAACATCTCTTTATATACATCTTTTGAGATTTGAAGTAATTTAGAGTTCATGTTAGGCTGCCATCCAGGATAACCATCACCTGTATCAACAATTGCTGCTCCGCCTAATTCAAATACAGCTTTTACAGCATTTGAAATATTCCACTTTGCGCTATCAATGGCACTTCGCTGACTTGTTCCAATTATAAGCTGATCATCTTTAACATTAATTGTTGCCAAGTTGGTAGATGTTTCAACAAGACCTGGAATATCAGGACTCATTGTCATTATTCCATGAGGTGCTGCAAGTAGAACATTAATTAATTTCGATACGAAAGAAGCTTTGAACATATTCTCACTTGTTTGATCTTTCTTTTCAAAGTTAACCTCTAGACCAGGATCATTTACATTAAACTCTAAAAGGGTATCTTGAATAAATTTGTCTATTATCGATTGGACTTTACTTTCATTGTTTGCATCTATTAAAAGTGTTACTTCAGCTTCACGTGGAATTGCATTACGGAGTGAACCGCCAGAGATTGAAGATAATTCATAATTATTTTCTTCACCAATTCTATTTAACAATTGAGCTAACAAACGAATTGCGTTTGCTCTCCCGTTAGCTACATCCAATCCTGAATGACCACCCTTCAGTCCGGTTATCATTAATTCATAAGAAGTTAATGAACTATCCGTCTCGGTATATTCGATATTAAAAACTCCTCTTGTATCTTGACCACCTGAGCATCCGACATAAAATGCACCATCTTCTTCTGAATCAAGATTAAGCAAAGTCTTACCAGTTATAAAATCTGAGCTCAATGCATTAACACCTGTCATACCGGTTTCTTCATCAACCGTACAGAGCAATTCAAGTGGTCCGTGAATTGCTGAATCATCAGTTGCAATAGACATACCAGCTGCAACACCAATACCATTATCAGCACCAAGTGTTGTTCCATCTGCTGTTATCCAATCACCATCACGTATGATCTTTATTGGATCATTTTCGAAATCGTGCTCTGTCCCTTTATTCTTTTCACAAACCATATCAAGATGACCTTGAATGACAACTGTCGGTGCATTTTCATATCCCGGTGTAGCTGGAACATTTATTACTATATTACCAACCTCATCTTCTACAAAATCAAAATTGTTGTTATTTGCAAATTCTCTTACATGAGCTCTAATTTTTTCTTCTTTTTTCGAGGGATGAGGAACCTGTGTAAATTCATAAAAATATTCCCAAATTAATTTCGGTTCTAATCCTTCAATTGCTGTTTTAGACATTTTAACTCCTTTATTAAAAAAATTAACTATGACGAATATTTAATATATCGCCATCTAACACTATATATTGTTTCCCTTCAAGGCGCCATACTCCAGCTTCTTTACATTTGCTGAATGACCCGTGGGTTATGTAATCATCATAATGCACAACTTCTGCTCTGATGAATTTATTATAAAAATCTGTGTGAATGACACCTGCCGAATCCTGAGCTGTATAATTCTTTTTAATTGTCCATGCTCGACATTCATCTTCACCAACTGTGAAAAATGATTGAAGTCCAAGTTTATCATAAGCTGATCTTAAAATTTTACTCAAAGCAGATTCCTCAATTCCATAGTCTTCCATAAAAGTATTTTGATCCTCTTCATCCATAGTTGAAAGTTCATACTCGATTTTACCAAAGAATGGAATTATAGTCTCAGTCTTATTTGTCAAAGAATTTTTAATACTTTCTAAAAGTGAATCTACTTCCCCAATCGAATTTTCATCAAAATTAATTCCAATCAACAAAGGTTTGAGAGTTAGAAGCTGATAACCAGATAACAATTTCAATTCTTCATCAGAGATTTCTAAGCTTCTTAATGGTTTTTCCGTTTCTACATGTTCATAGCATTTTTCGATAACCGGCAGTTCCCTTTTAAGTTTATCGTCCTTCATTTTCATAAGATCTTTCTGCAGCTTTTCCCGTCTTGATTCTAAGAAAGCTAGATCATGAAAAAGAAATTCTGTTTCGAGAAACTCAATATCTCTTACAGGATCAACTTCATTCATCGGATGCGCTACTGTTTCATCTTTAAACTGACGAATAACATAAAATAATGCATCGTTGTTTTTAACATTATTTAAAAAGTCAGTTGTAATTTTAACTTTGCCGTCATCTGACATTTTCAATCCGGGTGTATCAAACAACTCTAAGGTTGCACTAACTTTTTTCTTTGGATTAAATAACTCTGTTAATTTATCTAATCGATCATCTGGAACTTTGACAACCTCTATTGATGTTTCATCAACACCTATGTGCATTTCTGAAGGTTCTATTTTTGAAATTGTATTAAAAAGAGTTGTTTTCCCAGAATATTGTAATCCTACTAATCCTATCTGCATTTATAATCGTCCAATTTTGTAGAAAATTTAGTTTTTAATATATATAAAATGTGCTAATTTATTCGGAAAGTATTTGTGTGTGTAAACCAATCTCTTCCAATATTGATGTAACTTTTAAACAAGCATTTAAATTTCCAGAATACACCAATGCCTGCCCCTTAACATGAACAGTGAATGCAAAGTCTTTAGCCTTTTCGAAAGAACATCTAACAGCTTTAATTAACTGAATAATAACTTCATCAAACGTATGAATATCATCGTTATATAAAATCACTTTAAAAGCTAAACCAACTGTTGTTTCTTCTTCAAGTAGAGGTTTTACTATTCCGGTTACTTGTTCTTCTTCCATTTAATAATCTATTTTTTACCAATTAATAAAATATAAAATTAGTTGAATAAAGAAAAATTTAGTTATATTTTGTACTAAATTGTATAGCGGAACGAGTAAGGAGATTGAATGAAAATCGTTGTTTGTGTTAGTCATGTACCAGATACAGCTTCAAAAATTAATATTTCTTCTGATCGAAAAAATATTGACCCAAGTGGAATTACTTTTGTTGTAAATCCTTATGACGAATTTGCAATTGAAGAAGCATTAAAAGTTAAGGAGAATTTAGGTGGAGAAGTTGTTGCGGTAAGTGTCGGAAAAGAGAATCATAAAGAATCTTTAAGAAAAGCATTAGCTATGGGTGTAGATGAAGCTGTTTTATTAAAAACAGATTCTGAATTGGATTCTATGTCAACAGCTCATGTTTTAGCTGATGAAGTTAAGAATCTCGGAGCAGAAATTGTATTTATGGGGAAGCAATCTGTTGATTATGATAATTCTATTACCGGTCAATTAACTGCAGCAATATTAGGATACAATTCAATATCAGTAGTTGTAGAACTAAACATTAATGAAAATAAAATTTCTGCTGAAAGAGAAATTGAAGGAGGTAGAGAGGTTGTTGAATCCTCACTTCCTATAGTTATTACTGCGCAGAAAGGTCTTAACAATCCAAGATTCCCAACTATGAAAGGAATTATGACAGCTAAGAGAAAAATTATTGAAGAAAAATCAATTGAATTAGGAGAATCATCAACTAAGGTGCTTGGGATGAAAAAGCCTCCAGCTAAACAACCAGGAAAAATCATAGGTGAAGATACAAGTGCTGTCCCTGAATTAGTAAGATTGTTGAAAGATGAAGCAAAAGTTATTTGAGGAGTTTTTAGATGATAAATAAAATTTTAGTTTTTGTAGAACAAAGAAATGGCCAGATCAAGAAATCATCTCTTGAAACTGTAAGTACTGCAAAGAAAGTTGCACAAGAGCTTAATGCAGCTTGTGAAGCAGTTATAATTGGTGATACGATTGAAAACATTGATGTTATTGGAGAATATGGAATCCAAAATGTTACGCATATCAAAAATCCGGATTTATATAATTATACAACTTCGGGTTATTCTAAAATCTTATCAGATCATATAGTTGAGTGTGGTGCTGATACTATGTTTTTTGCTAATACAGCAATGGGGAAAGACCTATCACCTTTCCTGGCTGTTTCACTTGACGCTTCAATAACTGTTGATTGCACAGAGCTTAATATTGTGGATGGAGATATAATTGCAACCCGACCCGTTTATGCCGGCAAAGCTTTAATCGATGTTCAATTGTCTGGTAATAAAAAAATCCTTACGCTAAGACCAAATGTTTTCCCGGCAGTTTCTAATTCAGATACAAAAGCGGATGTGACAGTTAAACAAGTTGATGGTGTTAACTTGGATAACAAAGTTGTTGAAATTAAAAAGTCATCAGATAAACTTGATGTTGCAGAAGCTGACATAATTGTATCTGGCGGTCGAGGATTAAAGGGACCAGAAAATTTTGCAATGATTGAAGAACTTGCCGAATTATTAGGAGCAGCAACAGGAGCATCAAGAGCGGCTGTTGATGCCGGTTGGAGACCACACAGTGACCAAGTTGGACAGACAGGTAAAACTGTTTCACCAAATCTTTATATTGCTGTAGGAATATCGGGAGCAATTCAACATATAGCTGGAATGAGTTCGTCAAAATATATTGTTGCTATAAATAAGGATAAGGATGCCCCAATCTTCCAAATTGCTGATTATGGAATTGCAGATGATGCATTTGAAATTGTTCCAGCATTAATTGAAGAGTTGAAGAAAACCTAAGAATAATATACATTTATAATATGGATAAAGTACAAGTTGAAATATTAGGTTTATCATCAAGTCCTTCAGCCGGAGGGGCATACGCTTTACTGCTGAGGGAAGTCTATGGGAAACGAAGATTACCAATCATAATAGGCGCCTTTGAAGCTCAGGCAATTGCATTAGAACTTGAAGGAATATCTCCGCCACGCCCCTTAACTCACGATCTATTGAAATCTCTAATAGTTAATGTTGGTGCTACTGTTACTGAAATAATTATAGATGAATTACGTGATAATACATTCTTTGCAAAAATCATTTTAGATGTTTCTACTCTTCAAAATTCTGTTGATGCTCGTCCAAGCGACGCAATAGCTTTAGCTGTTCGAACAGGCGTTCCGATATATGTTGAAGAAAACGTAATGAAATTAGCTTCATTTATTCCAACCGGTGACGAAACAGAAGAATTGTTCAATCCTGAGGAAAGTGATCTGGAAGAGATGAAGCAACCAAAAGCTTCTAAAGAGGAAACAACTGCGGCATCATTACAGGAGCAGTTAAGAGAATCAATTGAAAATGAAGATTATGAACGTGCTGCAAAACTGAGAGATGAAATTAATAAACTAAAAGGGATGAATAACTAAATTAGGTGAAAACGATTTTTCCAATTTCACATTCTAAACACTTATCTTTGGAACAATAGTTTCTGAAAAGTTCTATCATACCTTGAGCATATATACTTTTTTTGAGCAACTCTTGCGTTTCAATCCCCTCTGCTACCTCTTCAATAATTTTGTTACTAAATTTTTGATCAAAAGAATTATAGATACTTAATACTTTCTTAGATAATGCTTTATTCCCGAATACATCAAAGTAAACCATGAAGAAAGGGATAATAACATTGATAATGATCTCATCTGCTCTGGAAATTCCAACAAAATATTTGATTTCTTGTTTTGAGGGTTGATCAAATACAAAATGAGTTTTCCAGAATCCCCGTGATCTAACCACTAAAAGCGTTCTCAATGATTTGATTAATACTGAAATATTTCTGATCTCTTCAATCTTTTTAATTATTGTTGTGATCATATTATCATGTAAAATCATTTCCAAATACTTTACTCCTCCGGCAATTCGGATAGTGGGAAAATTTTGAGGTCTTGTTCTGAAAAAATGCCAATCTGTTTCATTAAATTTTTCACCATCATATGTATCTCCAATTTTTTCCCAATATCTAAATAGATCCATAGTATAGTCTGAAACTTCCTCCTTCGGCAAATTCCTTATCTCCGGCATCAATCCACTAACATTGAACATTATTGATTCTAGTGCTAATCCAAAATTTCCATTTAGCGATAATCCTGACAAATATTCTATATTAATTGCTTGCGCCAAGTGTAGCATTATCGCTTTATTCTTTGTATATCCCAATGCTTCAAACAACAGTTCGTAGAATAATTGCTGCCAAATAAGTTTATCCTTAAAATCTTCATGAGTGAATTTTTTGCTTTCAAAATCTGCATGCAAATCATACTTAACTACTGGTTCCTTAATATTCAACTCACTTAAGTATGTTAGTTCTTTTAGTCGATAATATATTCTGTTCGATTTATGACTAATTCGGTTAATACCTAAATCAGCTAAGTATTTTTTCTTAGTATTAAAATCAACTCCTGAAGAAGTGGAAGTACATTTTAAATTCACTTTACTGAATCTTTTTTCTTCATTTTTCCCACTTTTAATTTTACTAATTAATTCTCGATCTAAATATTTAGAAAGACATACTGTCGGAACTTTACGCCCATCCTTTGTATACACATAGTGATGATTGCTCTTATTGGTTAGACTTATATGTAAAATAACTTTGTTGTGTTTAATATCAATGTTATGTCCGTGAGATTTCCAATTGTTATAATCGTTGTCAATTTCAATATCACCTACATATACTAAATTTCCAATTCTGATTCGCGCATTCATAAAGTCCGGGCCAGCTTGATCAGAATTATGTGTACCTGGATCTAAAACAGTAACACTATCTCCAGAAAGAGTATTGAGTTTTGAATTGAATGATTGGTTTATCCAAATTTGGTGAAGTTGGTTTTCATTTATGTGAGATAGCTTTTGCATTGCTAAGTATAACTTTACTCATTCGTGACAAGCTTAACTACAAATTGTTTGATATAAAGATAATATTATAATGAACAAAACGCTATCAGTGAAAATGGATTTATAAGATAGAATTGACCTAACTCATTTCTTTAATTATGTTATTATAATTTAGCAGAACGCGCTTGCTCACTTTTGCATAATCTTTTGAACTATCTGCATATAGCAACGCACGACTAACATTAATAAGATAATTGTTATTAGAATTTTGTTTAAATGTTCTTACTATTCCTTCAAGATCTCCACCTTGAGCACCCACTCCAGGAAGCAGAACCATAAGATCTTTAAATGAAGCAATGTTTTCCTTCAATTCATCAAGATTTGTTGCGCCAAAGACTATTCCGCAGTTTTTATTTTCATTCCATTCATTTACTTTCTGTATCACTTCTTGATATAACTTTTTCCCTGAAGTAATTTCCAATTTTTCAAAATCAAAAGAACCCGGATTGGAAGTAAGTGCAAGAATAAAATGAATTTTATTCGTATACTCTAGAAAAGGACTAAGTGAATCCTTACCCATATAAGGACTAAGTGTTGATGCATCTAAATTAAAATGATCGAAAAGGGATTTCGCATACATTTTGGAAGTATTACCAATGTCTCCCCTCTTCGCATCACCAATTACTAGTATATCATTTGGGATATACTCAAGTGTTTTAAGAAGCATTTCCATCCCGCGAGCTCCAGCTTCTTCATAAAATGCAAAATTGATTTTATATGCCGCTGCATAATTATAAGTCTCGTTTATAATTGCTTTATTAAATTCGAAGACACCATCATCGTTAGCTGAAAGATGCTGAGGAATTTTATTTTTATCTGTATCTAAACCGACACAAATGTGTAGATCTTTATTAAGACGATTTTTTAGCTTTTCTTGTGCTTTCATTCTTCCCCTATTAAGTATGATACTTCCTATTTTTGAATATATTAAATGCTATTGCAAGTAGAATCATATTGGTAATAAGTGAACTTCCGCCATAACTAATAAACGGAAGAGGCAAACCAATAACCGGAGTAATACCCAAATTCATTCCAATATTAATTGCAAAATGGACAAAAAACAATGTTAGTATTCCAACAACAACCAGTTTATCGAATTTATCCCCAGCAATAGATGTAAGGTTAAGGAGTTTTATAAAAACAATTAAGAAAAGAGTTAGAACAACTACACTACCAATAAAACCAAATTCCTCTCCTACCACGCAAAATATAAAATCTGTCCACTGCTCAGGAATAAATCGCAACTGTGTTTGATTCCCCTGCATAAATCCTTTTCCTGATAGTCCACCAGATCCAATAGCAACCTGTGCTTGAAGTGCATTATACCCTGATCCTAATGGATCTGAATATGGATCAACAAATGATAAAATTCTATTAACTTGGTGAGGTTTTAGGATTTTTAATATTAATTCAAATGCAAAGCCTGCTGCTAAATTCATTACGAACACTGTGCCGCTTGTGAATAGATCTTGCTTAAATAGAAATAATGCTACTACAACTGCACCAAGAGCAAATAAAAACATTGGTGTACCAAAAAGTGAAGCAAATAGAATTACTCCAGGTGATACAACAACGAAAATTCCAAATAAGCTTATTCCGCTCCAAAAAATCATCACAAGACTAATACTTATATAAACGATAGCTGTTCCCATATCCGGTTCCATTAAAATAAGTAGAATCGGGATGAGGCTTAGACTAACAGTTAAAAATAGTTCTTTTAGATTATTAATATCCCGCTTTGGTGTAGAAAGCCAATGAGCTAAAAATAGGATTGTACCAATCTTAGCAAATTCGGAAGGTTGGAAACCAATTGGTCCGATACTCATCCAACTTTTTGCTCCATAAACTGTTACTCCAAAGAAAATAACAGCAATGAGAAGCACTAAAGATATTAAAAAAACAGGAATTGCCACTACTCTAAAAGTTCTTGCCGGCAAAAAATAAAATATAAAAAATAGTATTACTGATACAATTGCAAAGATAAATTGTTTGTTGAAATTACCTTTTGCCGTGGGATGGTTGTATGTTGAGCTAAAAACTGCAATAAGACCAACTCCTATAAGAACAAGAACAGATAGGAAAATGACTACATCAAATTTATCTTTAATATTGTAATTGATCTTCAATTTAATTTAATCCTAATTAGAAGTAAAAAGTTCTAATTTCTCTTTTTCTGGTTGAAGGTAAGCTTTAATTACTCGTCGTGCTATTGGAGCGGCATAAGTGCTTCCATATCCAACATTTTCCACGATCACAGCTACCGCTATCTTTGGATTATCGAATGGTGCGAATGCAATAAAGAGGGCATGATCTTCACCATGAGGATTTTGAGCAGTACCCGTCTTACCACTAATTTCTATATCTTTGAGCTTAATCCATTTTGCTGTACCATCAACACCTTGAACAACATTATACATACCTTTTCTTATAACATTAAAAGAAGTTCTACTTATATTAACTTCAATAGAATCATATTCAAGAGGTACATATCTATTTGTTTCACTTTCTATATATCCACGAACAAGGTGTGGAGTTTTAGTCTTTCCGAAATTAGCTAATAGCGCAGCATATTGAGCTAGTTGAAGAGGTGTTGTTAATATTTCCCCTTGTCCAATACCCAGACTAAGTAAATTTCCATTAGTCCACCTTCCCTCTCCATAAACCTTATCATAATATTCTTTACTAGGTATTAATCCTTTAAATTCTTGTCCTATATCAATTCTTGTCTTCTCACCAAAGTGAAACATTTTACTGTACTTATACAAATTATCAATACCTAATTTCAATATTAATTGGTAAAAATATGTGTTACATGATCTCTCAATTGCTGATGTCATATTCACATACCCATGTTGATGAGTACATCGGAAAAACCGATTTCCAAATCTATGACCTCCTTTACAATTTACAGAAAAGTTTTTACTAATTATTTTTTCCTCTAATCCTGCAAAAGCAATTAGCATTTTAAATGTTGAACCTGGGGGATTCCGTGACATTGTAACTCTATTGAACAGAGGTTTAGTTGTATCACTTGAGAGTGTATCCCAAAAATCACTTGATGTTACTGATGCAAAATTAGACAAATCATACTCTGGTGCGCTAACAAAAGCAAGGATCTCACCGGTTTGTGGTTCAAGAGCGATAACTGCTCCTGTATAATCTGTTAAAGCTTCTTCGGCTGCTATTTGAGTATTTTTATCAATTGTTAGAATTAAATCATTACCCTTTTGCGGAGGGATATCTTCTCTACCTTCTTTATATTTGCCAACTACCTTTTGTCTAGAATTAACAACAAAATATTCTTTCCCCTTAGATCCTCTTAAATATTTTTCATATGTTTTCTCTATGCCGCTTGCACCGATATAGTCTCCCATGGAATAAATATCTTTCAATGATGAAAGTGCTTTATTATCGATCTCTTTTGTATAGCCAAATGCATGTGAACCTGTTACTCCAAATGAATAGTCTCTTTGAGTTTGCACATTGTAATCTACTCCGGGAAGCTTATCTTTGTTTTCATCCACCCAACTGATTACTTCGTTAGTAACATTCCTCATTATATTCCGTGGAGAATATTTTGAATACTTACGATTCTTTTGAAGAATCTGGTCAACATAACCTGAATCTGCATTAAGAACTGTCTCTATTTTTTTTGTATTAGAATTTCTATAATGGTCAGGTGTAACTCGAAGAATAAATGAAGCTTTATTTCCAACAAGGAGATTAATATTTCGGTCATATAAAAGCCCACGTGCAGGATTTATAATGTTGGTTTTAATGCTATTCTCATTCGATTTTTCTTCATACTTATCTGTATTCAAAAGCTGCATTCTTACAAGCTGAAATACCTGGAGAGAAAAAAATCCAAGTATTATAAAGAAAAATATCTGTTTTCTTATAGGTGAGCCGAAATAATTTTCATCCATTATTTTTTCCTCACAAATAATGAATAGGCTAATCCAAAAAGAGCTGTGTATACAGCGGGAAATACTCCATTAGTAAATATTAATAAGATAAAATTAAGTTCAACTTCTGCTGATCCTAAAATTGCATAAAACAGAGAATCAATCAATGCCGAGATAAAAAGAATGGAGATAAAAAGAATTAAGTTTGAAAATATTTCTTCGAACTCTTCTTTATGGAAATACCCTGCTACAAAACCAGCTAAAGTTTTCGAAAACATTGCACTTCCTAACAAACCACCGGAAAATAGATCAAAGAAAAGTCCAACTAAAAATCCAAATACAGTTCCTTTTAATTGGCCATATTTTAATGAATAAATAACTACTAATATTAGTAATAGATCCGGTACGACATTATATATCGATATTAATGGAATAACAGTTAACTGAAATAGAGTTAAAAATAAAAATATTATAACTGTTTTAATAAAATGCTGAATCATTTAGTCTTTAAGTAGATTTAATTCAAGTGAATCAATTTGTTTACTTGTTATTTCCTTAAGAATAAAAATATTTTTAACTGAAGCTACATCAGCAAAAGGTTTAATAATAATATTACTCAAAATCCCAGAGATATTAGATTCTTTTTTAACAACTAAACCGATAGGAATTGATGGGGGTAAAATTGTACTTAATGTTGAGGTAACAACTCTGTCGCCTCTATCAATATCAGCAGTTGTAGGAATATTATGCATCACTAAATTTTTTCCGTTCCAATAAACAACTCCATCAATGCTGCCTCTTTGAATAGTCCCAGCTATCCTAAAAGATGTGTTATGCAAAGTACGTATTATTGAGAAATCCTCTTCAACCTCGGTAACTATTCCAACTAGGCCATTATTATTTATAACAGGCATACTTTTTAATATTCCATCACTCCAACCAGAATTAATAATAAAATTACCCTGAATATTAGAAAAATTTTTTGCTACAATTGTTGAAGAAATAAGTTCGCTAGTTGCAGAAGTTTTAAAATCTAATAATGATTTTATCTCCTTATTTTCTAAAGCATATTCGCGCATTTGATTTAGTTGAAGCATTAATTCTGCATTTAATTTTCTCTGATTTGCAAGTTCATCTGAATCAGAAAATAATTCATCAATTGATAAGGAGATGTTTAATAAAAAAGTAAAAGATGCAAATGCGTAAGATCTTATTTTTTTTACTTGATGATTTGAGTTTTGTGGCAAAAGGATAAGGGAAATTAGCAGAAGAATAACTAGAACAATGTACTCTTTTGTTTTATTGAATAACTTCCTTAAAAATAATTCCATTAGTAACTTCTTTTACGAATAAAAACCTTAGAAAATTTATTAATATGCTCTATTGTTTTTCCTGAACCTCTTACTACAGCTGTTAAGGGATCTTCTGCTACATGTACGGGCAAATTAGTTTCCATTTTAATACGTTCATCTAATCCTTTTAGCAATGCACCCCCGCCAGTCAACATAACACCTCTGTCGAGAATATCAGCTGAGAGTTCAGGAGGTGTTCGCTCAAGTGTCTGTTTAATTGACTCGACAATCTGTGTAATATTTTCGTTAAGAGCTTCTCTAATTTCTACTGAACTTACTTCTGTTGTTTTAGGAATTCCTCCAACTAAATCTCTACCTTTAACTTGTATTGTCACTTCTTCTTTAAGCGGCATTGCCGATCCAACTTCGCACTTTATTTTTTCTGCAGTTCGTTCACCAACTAATAAGTTATAATTCTTTTTGAAAAACTGTAGCACGGCATTATTCATTTCATCGCCAGCTATTCTTACAGATTCTTGAGTTACAATACCCGCTAATGAAATTATAGCAATTTCGGTAGTACCACCGCCAATATCTACAATCATATTTCCTTCAGGTGCTTCAACATCAATACCCACACCAATAGCGGCTGCCATAGGTTCAAATAAAAGATGAACTTCTTTAGCTCCAGCATGTTCTGCACTATCTCTTACTGCTCTTTTTTCAACCTCAGTTACACCACTTGGAATTGCTACAACAATCCTTCGACTTGCAAAAAAACCCGAACTAACTTTCCTTATAAATGCTCTTATCATTCCCTCAGCAATTTCAAAGTCCGCAATAACACCGTCTCTCATTGGTCTAGAGACTTTAATTTCTCTATGCTCACGACCTTGCATCATTTTTGCTTCATTACCAATTGCAATTATCTTTTTTGTATTAGTATCAAATGCAACAATTGAAGGTTCATTTAATACTATGCCTTTCCCTTTTACCACAATAAGAGTATTTGCAGTCCCAAGGTCCATTGCAATATCTGTTGAAATAAAGTCGAAAATTCCCATAAATTACCTTAATGTTTAAAGTTTCTAATTCCAGTGAAAACCATTGAAACGCTATTTTCATTTGCAGCTTCAATTACTTCTGAATCTCTAACCGAGCCACCCGGTTGAATTATTGATTTTATACCATTTTTAATAATTTCCTGAATCCCATCAGCAAATGGGAAAAACGCATCG
Source organism: Bacteroidota bacterium (assembly GCA_039714835.1). Lineage (GTDB taxonomy): Bacteria > Bacteroidota > Ignavibacteria > Ignavibacteriales > Melioribacteraceae > SZUA-22. Next base: position 15,539 of record JBDLIN010000016.1, read on the forward strand.
GATGCTGCTACTGCTCCTTCGAGCGAATGACCATGCTCTGCAGCTTTCATTGCTGCGATTTTTGCTGAATCGATTCTTGACATTTGTCCAGCACCTACTCCCAAAACTTTTCTATCTTTTACATAAACAATCGCATTTGATTTAGTATGTTTACAAATTATCCAAGCGAATTTCAAGTCATCAAGTTCTTTATCCGATGGTTTTTCTTCGGTTACTGTTTTTAATTCCAACTCATGTGAAGAAGAATTATCCACCGTTTGAACTAACAATCCACCTGGAATATTTTTTACTGTATATTTAGTATCAAGATCGTTCTTTTTGACTTTTAACAATCTACGATTCTTTTTCTTTTTTAATATATCTAATGCTTCTTCGTTATAATCAGGGGCAATTATGATCTCAAGAAATATTTCATTTAACTTTTCTGCAGTATCTTTATCAACCGTAGTGTTAAACGCTACAATCCCGCCAAACGCTGATACAGGATCACCTGAAAGGGCTTTTTGATATGCATCCAACACATTACTACCTGATGCTGCTCCAGCTGCATTTGTATGCTTGATAATTGCGCAAGAAGCCGGGTCTAATTCATTAACTAAATCCAAAGCAGCATGCAAGTCCACAATATTGTTGTATGATAACTCTTTGCCATGCAGAACCTCAAAATAATCATAGAAATCGCCAGATATAAATGCTTCTTGATGAGGATTTTCTCCATAACGTAATTTTTTCTTAATAGGTAAATCGTAGCGAATGGCAGATTTTTCATCAATGAATTGTGATTCAAAGTAATCTGCAATTACAGTATCATAGTATGATGTATGTGCAAATGCAGCTGATGCTAATTTTTCTCTTGTGGCTAAAGAAATTTCACCGGAATCTAATTCATCAGTAAATGAAAGATATTGAGATGGATTTGTTAATACTGAAACATATTTAAAATTCTTAGCTGCAGCTCTTATTAAACTTGGTCCGCCAATATCAATATTCTCTATTTTTTCTTCAAGATCAATATCGTCTCTATTCACCACTTGCGGGAATGGGTAGAGATTTACACAAACAATATCGATCGGGATCACAGAATTGATTTCTGCTTCTTTTTGATCTGAAGAATTCTCTCTTCTCATCAAAATTCCACCAAAGATTTTTGGTTGTAAAGTTTTAACTCTTCCAGAAAATATTTCTGGGAATGAAGCAAAATCCTCAACACCGATACATTTAATTCCAGATTCTTCAATGATTTTAGCAGTATTCCCAGTTGCCAAAATATCATAACCATGCTTATGAATCTTTTTTGCTAATTCTACAATTCCTGTTTTATCAGATACACTCAACAATGCAACTTTTTTCAATCTAAACTCTCAATTAATTTTGAATCAACACTCTATTATTTTTAATTATAATTTTATTTTGTGCAAATTTATTAACTACTTCAGGTAATATTTGATGTTCAATTCCTAGTACTCGTTCGGCAATTTCTTCAGGTGTGTTAACATCACTAATATCTACTGTTTTCTGTGCAATAATCTTGCCATTGTCATAAATTTTATCAACAAAATGAATTGTAGCCCCTGATACTTGGCAAGATCGATCAAATACTGCTTGATGTACATATTTGCCATACATCCCTTTTCCTCCGAAGGAAGGAAGCAGAGCTGGATGAATATTAATAATTCTATTTTCAAATTGCTCAACAACTTCATCCGGAATCTTTTTTAAGAACCCAGCTAGAACAATTAAATCAACATTAACTTCAGAAAAATGTTTCAATAAGTCGAAATAATTCACAAAACCCGGTTTTGTTTTTTCAGATACTGAAAACGTAGGAATATTATATTGATCTGCAATTTCAAATGCGGGACAATTTAATCTATCACTAACAACAGCAGCAATTTCAATTTTTTCAGATTGCGATTTCAGAATAGCTTTTAGGTTTGAACCTCTGCCAGAAACAAATACTACAATTCTATACATTTAATTCTTAATAATTTATCGTAGGAAAATACTTAAATGAGGTCATAATTTCAATTTATTATGCTTCAAATAGTAAAAATTACACTCATTTCTTGAAATTATTTCATATTTAATTTAGAATTTAGGTGTGTTAGATGACGCATTAATTTGTTGTTGCTTTCTTCGCAATTTTCAAAAGCAAGATCCAAATATTTACTAGCTGAAGATCCGTCTCCTTCAACGTATGAAATTTTTGCGAATAAATAATAATATTCAGCAATATCAGAAGATATATTTGCAGCTTTCTCGAAATCAACTTTCTTTAGCACCGATTTAGCTTTCTGTGTATTATCAATTTCCAAAAGTATTTTGGCTTCAATAATTTTTGCTTTATTAATCTCATATAGTTCAAGTTCTGATATTTCAATTTTTGAGATAGTATTATAAGCTTGCTGATAATCAGCACTTTCGAAATAATTTTCTGCAATTATTATATTTTTTGCATCAATAGAAAAAGTTTTATCGTAGTATAAATAACTTAGTTTTTTTGCAGTGACATCTTCAGCGAGATCCAAATTTCCATTGCGTGCTAAGATAAAATATTTTTTTGCTAGTATTTCATTCTCAAGCATCACATATGCTAGTCCAGTGTTCAGATGTGCTAAACCAGTATAATCAATTGAAGAAGAATGCTGCAGAAATCTATCATAAAGAGAAATTGCTTTCTCGAATTTATTTTGTTTAAAAGCTATCTCAGCTTTTAAGAATAGTGAGAATGAATTTATTTGTTGAAATTTTTCATTATTCAATTCCAAAATTCGGTCAAGGTTTGCCTCGGCACTATTTAGGTTCTTTGTTTCTATATCCAGAATTGCATATTGATAGAGAAATAAAATATTCTTTGGATACTGATGAATTAAATTATTAAGATAAATTTTCGCACTGTCATATTCAGCATTATATTCAATATAAATTTTTGATAGATGGTACGCTGCTTCCGTATGAGTTGATTGTCCCTTATCAAAAGATAATTTGATAAACCGTAGCCCTTCTTCTTTATCACCTTCCAATCCAGCAATCGATATTGCCCATCCCAAAAATCCAGGAATAAAACTTAGTGCGTATCTGATCGTACCGATACCCAAGTATGGATCATAATAATTTTTATCAAGGTCTAAGGCATCTTCAAAATAACTTAGTGATGATTTCGTAGCCCAAAATGCATCCATTGAATTTCCTTCAGTTGCATTAAGGATCGACTTCTGTAAATATATCTGCCCAATTAAATTATTGAGTTTAGGATTACTTGATTCTTTTTTATAGAGAGATTCAGCTATTTCGAGAGCTACATTATTTAATTTTTCAAAGCGGTTTTTATAAAGTGAATCTTTTGAGCCAAGATAAAACCATAAATTGTTTCGACTTAAATAGTGAGGAGCATATGGTGATTCTGGATATTGCTGAATGACAATTTGAAATAACTCTTCAGCTTTTTGAAATTCGAATTTGTAGGAATACTCTTTCCCTAATTCCAATAAAGAATCTAATCTACTTGTTCCACTAATATTGGAACTAATAGAAATAAAAAAAACAAAATATAACAGAAACTTCATCCGAAATTCAGTTAGCTCTCTGAATGAAGAGAAGCAGCTTTTACGAAATCTCTGAATAGCGGATGAGCCTTAGTTGCTCGAGACTTTAGTTCTGGATGAAACTGTACTCCAACAAACCAAGGATGATCTTTTAACTCGATCATCTCTACTAACTCTTTGTCAGGTGATAATCCGCTGATAACTAAACCACCCTTCTTAAGTGTTGTTAAGAATTTATTATTAACTTCATAACGATGTCTGTGTCGTTCAGATATTTTAACTTTTTTATATGCTTTATGAGCTTGTGTTCCTTTTTCTATACCACATGGATAAGCCCCCAGCCTCATTGAGCCACCTTTTAATTTTACTTTAAGCTGTTCAGGCATTAAGTGGATAACGTCAGTTTTCGTTTTTGAAAATTCTGCACTGTTTGCGTTTTTAAGTCCACACACATTACGTGCAAACTCAATGACTGCAGTCTGCAAACCAAGACATATTCCTAAAAATGGGATATTATTTTCACGAATATATCTGATCGCTTCAATTTTCCCTTCAATACCCCGCTCACCAAAACCACCAGGTATAAGTACTCCATCGTATTCTTTCAATCTATCTGCTACATTATTTTTATTTATACCCTCAGTACTTAGATATTTTACACGCACTTTGACATTATTCTCTGCACCAGCATGAATGAATGCTTCATCAATGCTTTTATATGCATCCATTAGATCTGTATATTTACCGCAAACAGCAATTTTTATTTCTTTTTCCGGATGCTTTAATGATTCTACAAAATTTTTCCACTTATCTAAATTAATGTTGATATCAGGTAGTCTCAGATTCTTTAAAACTATCCTATCCATATTTTGATTGAATAAGACTATCGGCACATCATAGATTGTTTTACAATTGTATGCTGAAAAAACTGATTGCGTATTAACATTACAGAACAATGAAATTTTTTCTCTAATCTCCTTTGGTAGCGGGTCATCCGATCTACAAACTAACATATTCGGTTGAATACCGAGTTCTAGTAAATTCTTTACACTATGCTGTGTGGGTTTTGTTTTCACTTCGCCAGCTGATGAAATATATGGGACAAGTGTTACATGAATTGAAATTGCGTTCTTTCTTCCTAACTCAACCATTAGTTGGCGTAATGATTCCATAAATGGCAAACTTTCAATATCACCAACTGTCCCGCCAATTTCAGTGATAATAATATCATACTTATTCGTTTTTTCTAGTAATCTCATTCTACGTTTTATCTCGTCAGTAATATGTGGGATTACTTGAACAGTAGCACCAAGGTAGTCACCCTTTCTCTCTTTGGAAATCACTTCGTAATATACTTGGCCTGTAGTCGTATTATTCGCTTTTGACATATTGACATCGAGGAATCTTTCATAATGTCCAAGATCTAAGTCGGTCTCAGCTCCATCATCCGTTACATAAACTTCACCATGCTGGAATGGACTCATCGTCCCGGGATCAACATTTATATAAGGATCAAATTTTTGAATAGTAACGCTATACCCTCTTGATTTTAGCAACAGCCCAAGTGATGAGGCGGTTATCCCTTTACCAAGAGACGATACTACTCCTCCTGTGACAAAAATATACTTAACTTTTTTCTTGTAATTCATGATTTTAGGTTATCTTAGTGAAGTTTAAATTGTTTGTCAAAAATAATAAAATTTAATTTATTCTCTATGTTATAATTCAATATTCCTCAATAATTTTCAAAGATTATCTACTAGAAATCTTTGAATAACATATCGTGCTGGTTTTTAGTTCCTTTGAGATACTGGAATCTCTAACATTTTAGGAGATTCCGGCCTGCCTGTCCGGCAAGGCAGGCACAAAAATCAACCGGAATGACAGTCTATAGCAGGTTATTCAAAGGTTCCTATTTCATCTTCTTCAAAAAGTTTTTTAACTAGTCCGGAATATTTTTTCTCAACTTTAAAACCAAAACGATAGAAATATTCAGGTCTAAAAAAACCTGTCGTTACATATTTTAATCCATCACTTTTCATTCTTTCAAAAAATTCATTCATCAGCATATCACTAATTCCTTTTCGACGGTAATGATTTGAAACTACAATTTTTTCCATATGCACTGTATTTTCTTCTGATTGGGAATAGAACAATCCTCCAATAATGAATCCTCGTTCTGATATTGCGACAATGTAATTATGCTTATCTTGAAAACTTACCAACAAGTTAGCATCAATAAAAAGATTGTGTAAACGAGAAATTTCCTTTGGTGTAACCGGTTGTCTTATGAAGAATGGTAATCCGTCATAATCGTTGAGCTGAATTACTAAATTTGCTCCTTTTGCCAAATCGGTTTTTACAGTCATAAAATCCGCAGTTACTGTTGGTTTGAGATGCGGGTAACTAAGACGAGCTAAAAAGAATTTTTCCTTTTCAGATAATTCATATTCTTCTTGAAGTTGTGAAATATATTGTAACATTTCGTCTTTTTCGATTGTATGATCGTGAAATTTTTCAGCAATGTTATTTAGTACTTCTTTTGTCGAATCACTTGAATTAACTAAAACTGTTTCTAAGAAAAATCTCGTTCTGACCTCAGGATATAACTCCTCTAATTCACCTAATCTATATGTATCATAAAGTTCCAACAGCATTTCAGCTTGAGCGCTAAACGAGGCTTCTGAATTTAAATTAAACCATCTGTGGAAACGTTTAATGGCAAAGAACAATCGTTTAGGAAGAAACCTCCCCAATCGAATAATAGTAATAAATTCATTAACAGTTTTAGATAACAATTCATTTTGTGTGTTATTATTTTCAATTTCGAGTTTATAATCTTCAAGCAATTTTAATCCTTCAGATTCACCAATCCCTTCAATAAATCCGGAAATAATATAATTCCAAACATTTTTCAATGGTAGAAATTCAAATTCTTTTAAAGTTTCCTCAATGAAATCTGTATAGAATTTTTGAATCAATTCGCTAACAGATTTATACTCCATAGTTTCAGAAAGTGAGAGAATTTTTGTCCCCGTCTGATAGTCGTGAGATGGGATTATAAAATTGCGAGTGGTTGCATCAGCCAGAATAAATTTACTACCTGTCAGCTTCCAAAAATTTATATATCCAACTGAAGCATTCCACACAAAGAATGGCCACAACAGTTTTATCCTTTCTTGTGCAAGATCATCATTCTTTCTAATTTCACGTTTAACTACTCTCTCAACATTACTGCCTGCATTGTACTTGCTTGATCCTACTTTATACTCTCTCCAATATCCCCCAAAGTCTTCTACAAGATCTTTAGCAATAATATCTGAACCAGCCATGATCAGCCAGTTAATTTCTTTAAAAATACTTTCATCTTCACGGTTTTTATGAATTGTTAAAATGAGATCAAATGAACCATACATACGTGTTTGAACAGAAACGCGAAAAAGACTTTTATGATGATATTTTTTAATAAAACTGACCCAAATACCACTCGGTAAAATGCTCGAAAGCCTTATCAGCTTTCCTCCTGAAAAAAGGAAAATAGCTTCACGCAATACTTGTGTTTTTGAAATCGAATTAAAGAGTATTTCTTTATCTGAGGGTTCTATATCTTCTTCTAATACAATTACATCTTTCCACTTATATTCATCACCGGTCTCCATATCCACAGCAATTTTTTGGTTTTCACCAAGCCATTTCCGAAATCCATTTCTTAGATCTGTTCGAGTCTGCCATGCTAATTTACCTAAACTTGAATCAGCTTCTTGAAGTTGAAGTCTGACAAGAATTTCCCGAAGTTTTATATATGTAGTAGGATGTAAAGTCCCGAATTCACCAATCATCTTCAACAAACTCGGGTAGCATGTTTCAATAATATCAGCAGCTAATCGATATTTTTCAATCCTCTTACTAAGCAATAATTCGATCAATTGCACAAACTGATCTTTCTTAATATTTTCGATAACAGTTTGAATTATCTCATCATTTATAACGTTACAATCAAAATCAAGATAGAGATTAAACATTTCCGAAATGGAGTATGCTGAATTATACTTGAGAAGCAGTTTGAATAATTCTCTTCTTACTTCAAGCAATTTTGTAATAGTGGGTCTTGATAAAAAAATTCGCGCTAAAGAATAATTTGACGATAAGGAATCATTAAGAATTTGGTCTAAGTATTTAATAGTATTTTCTGAACATTTAAACGTATCTGATTGTAAAAGAAGCAATGCTTTATGAAGTCCGATTAATGAATCTTCACCAGCACTAATATATTTCTTTAGCTCATTAACTGATTGCTCATCAACAACAACGACATCAAATGTATCAACAAATGAAAGATCATCGGTCCCTGTAATTTTTCTTGTCCACTGAATAATTCCACTATTTGTAAATTCAACAAGTTCCTTATTCCCCACCCACAGTGAAGCATTAGTTAACAATGGCTGAAGGTCCAAATGATCTTTATGGAGTTTATAGATATAACCACCAATTTTAATTAGTTGCTTCTCCTCATCAACAAACTCAATTTGTAATAGCTTACTAAGTTTTGGAATGACAAGATCATTTCCCATGGCAACTATATCACCACTTAAACATCCTTTTTCCCTAAGGAACCAATTCGGAACTTTTACCGTTAAGGGACCAACATTTATTATTGTATGTGTTTTCTGATACATCTGCTCAATGATATCAGAAAAGTTTTTTTCAACTACTCTACGTTTATAGGTTCCCTTTGGTGTGAGTTCTCCATTTTCTGTAGTGAAAGGATGATCAATAATTCTGAAATCAACAATTCGTTCAAATGGTGCTAAAAAATTATTAACCGTAACAATAATAGACGAAAAATATTCCATTGTCTGCTCTTCATCCATATGATCAAAGAAGGATTTAGCCTCTTCAAAATTTGGGTAAATGAGAAGAGTATTAAATGCTCTGTGATCCCCAACTAAGAATACTTGTTTTATATTTTCAAAATCTCTGAAAAAGTTTTCAATTTTTTGAGGAGCAACAGTTTCACCCTTGATGTTTTTATAAATTTCTTTCTTTCTATCAATAATTTCAATGAAGCCTCTTTTATCTTCACGCATTATATCGCCGGTAGGAAGCCATCCATCGCCAACAAAAGTCTCATTAAACTCCTGATCATAATACCCAAGCATAACATATTCACCTTTAATCAGAAGTTCACCGTCAGTTTCCACTTTCATTTTAATTCCCGGAAGTGCTTTCCCAAGTGAATTTTCAGTGTATTCTCCAGGAGGTGTCATTGAGATTCCACCGGTAGCTTCGGTCATACCAAAACCACTCATTAATTCAATTCCATGTTTCTGGAAAAATTGGAAAACTTCAGGAGGTAAAAAACCGGCTGCTGAAAGGCCCCATTTTAACTCACCACCAGTTACTTCGGTAACAGCATTTTCAATTTTTTCTTCGCTGTCCAGTTCAATATTGACTCTTGCTGTAACAGCTTCAAAAAGCTGCAGCCACTTTTTGGGAATGGAGATAAAAATTGTTGGTTTAACAAGATTCATATTTGAAATCATTGTTTCAACAGATGGATTTTCCATAAAACAATATTCTGCACCCCAAAATATTGAACCGGTTAATTCCAAATATCTTCCAAATGTATGAAACAAAGGAAGAAACGATAAATATCGGTCAGCATCAGAGATTTTTGGTAACGCCAAAGCTCTGCAAAACCTTTTGTAAACTATATTCATCTGGGAAAACATTATTCCCTTTGGATCACCCGTTGTCCCCGAAGTATACATGATAGTAGTGAGATCGTCAATCTCCACTTGTCCAGTATTAATTTCATCGTCATGTATCGTGTAATTCTTTAACAACTCATCAAAGGAGATAACCCAATTTTCAATGCTTCTCCCTTTCAGTAGTACAACCATTTTCAGATAGGGTATTTCTGATTTAATCGATTTTATCTTAGCTAGCTGCTTTTCATCTGAAGCAATGATTATTGGAACTTTGGTCTGATTAAGTATAAATAAAATATGAGCTGAAACAGAGTTGGCTGGTATCATCACATTCTTGATCCCAGTAGTTAAACAGGCAATATCAAGTGAAGCCATCTCAACACTGTTTTCCATCAAAAACGCTAAGTGCATTTCACTGCTCTCATATTCAGAAATCAGAGATTTTAGACTCGATGAATACTTTCTAACAATTGTATTTGTTCTATTCCATGAATACTCTTCATATCTATTTCCTTGAATAACTTTAAAGAGAGTTTTTTCAGAGTAGTCTCTAACTCTTTGATTAAACAGAATTCCAAAGTTATAATTGCTCGTTTTAATTAATTGATAGATGAGTAAATGCCATTTTTCATCAGATGAGATTTTCTGCAACCAAATTGAATAACGTATTAGGTTCAGAATTTCATGGATTATCTTTTTTATTATAATTTCATCACTGTTTTGAGATTCTGATAGTATAAATTGACAAAACTGGTAAGCATTTTCAGTGTCAAGATTTTCAAAAAGTTCATTTGTTAGTTGCGATGATGGGAGCGAAGATAAAATTGACAGAAATAATTCAGAATTATCTTTTTCTGTTAATAATTGTGAGTAATTATCAGAGGCTGCAAAGAGTTTGTTAAAATCTTCTGATAGTTCTTCTACTTCTTTTGTTTCTAATACTGACTTCCCCTTTAGAATTGATTGTCTAACTTCACTAAGTTTTAATGATAATATACTTTCTGACATCACAATTCCCCATTAAAGATCTTTGAAAATAATTAAACTTGTTTTATTAAAATACAGAAAAATTTGGTTGGATAAATGTATAAAAAAACCCAATCCCGCATTGCGAGTTGGGCTTTAAAAACAATTTTCGTAAAGACGAGTCGCCTCTACAATTATTATTTCTGTCACTGAGTGCTTTGCCCGCCATTATTTTTGGTGGGATCAGTGACAGCAGTTAAATAGACTTACTTAATTCCAGCGATCTCTTCTAACATTGGTGTTGTGAGAGATTTTGGTCTTTCAATAGGATAACCTAAAGCTCTATCCCAAACAATATTTGCTGCTACACCAAGTGCTCTTCCTACACCAAAAAGTACTGTGTAGAAGTCATACTCTTTTAATCCATAGTGCCATTGAATTACACCAGATTGTGCATCAACATTTGGCCAAGGATTTTTCGCATGTCCATGCTCTTGAAGAATATCAGGTACGACTTCATAAAGAACATTTACATAAGCAAAAATTGGATCGTCTGGTAAGTGCTTAATACAGAATTCTCTTTGAGCTTGATATCTTGGATCTGTTTTTCTTAAAACAGCATGACCATAACCAGGAATGACTTGCCCTGAGTTCAAAGTATCCCAGACAAATTTAGTCATTTCATCTTTTGTAGGAACTTTACCACCCATTTTATCCATAACACCTTGAATCCAGCGTAATACTTCTTGATTTGCTAAACCATGCAACGGTCCAGCTAAACCATTGATCATTGCTGATATTGAATAATACATATCAGATAGTGCACTACCTACTAAATGACCAGTATGTGCACTCACATTTCCACTTTCATGATCACTATGCAAAAGAAAGTACAAACGAGCAACATCATCATAAGGTGCATCAATGCCCATCATATGAGCAAAGTTTCCACCCATATCAAGATCTGGATCAGGTGCAATAATATCACTGCCTTTATACTTATGACGATAAATGAATGCAGCGATCTCTGGTAATTTTGCTAATAAATTAAGTGCATCTTCATATGCTGGTTTCCACATATCAAATTTGCTTAAACCTGCATTATACTCTGGTACAAAAACAGATTCTCTCTGCATCGCAACGATTGCAGCAGAAAACATAGACATTGGATGAGCATCTTCAGGAAGCGCTTTTAACATATCAAAGACATACTCTGGTACCTTTTTGCGCTTGTTAAATTCTTCATGAACTGCTTCAACTTCATCACCGGTTGGAATATCACCGGTTAAGAGTAAATAGAAAAAACCTTCAACATAGGGCATTTCGCCACCCGGAACTTTTGGTAATTTTTCTAATGTTTCTGGTATAGTGTAACCACGAAATCGAATCCCCTCAAATGGATCTAGATAAGAAATATCAGTGGTTAAACACTTTACTCCTCTCATCCCACCAATTACTTGAGCAATTGTAACATCACCAACTTTTGTACTACCATATTCTTTGAGTAATTTTACGGTTCTGGGTCGGTGAGCCTCAATTTTTTCCGCTAACTTCTCTTTAAGATTTGACATTATAGCCTCCCCTTTTTAAGATAATTAAATTATTAAAATTAAATATTTCAAGTGCTGGAGATAATCATTTCTGAGATCATCTTTCCACTCTTGATAGAACTTTCAATTGTGCTTGGAAGACCAGTATTTATCCAGTCCCCAGCAATAAATAAATTCCCTAAGTTATTAATGAGGTTTTTCCTTTTTTTTACTGAAGCTGTATCAGAAATGAATGTTGCTTTTCTCTCTTTAATAACCTTGAAACTTATAATTTCTATATTATTTAAAATAGGAAAATATTTAATCAATTCCGAGTTTGCTGTCTCAATTAACTCATTTTTCTTTAAAATAATCATTTCATCAGCTGCACTTTTAAGAAGACTAATATAAGTGCCCTTATTGAAAAGCCAATGGAATTTACCATCAATTATTCCATAGAATTGTTCTTTTAATGGATTCTCCTTAAGCCAAAAATTTACTGACACAATCGGAGAATAGTTTAATTCAGGTATATTTAATTTCTGTGTTAGATGAAAAGGTAAAAACCTTACCAATTTATCAGCTGGCACTGTTGAAATTAAATAATCGAAATCTTCAATGATTCTTTTTGAAGTGATAACTTTTACAACTTTACTCTTTTCCCAAATAATCTCTAAGACACGTTCACCCTTCGCAATTTTTCCATTTTTATTCAAAATATATCTTTCAGCTGGATTTATCAGTGCATTACTTAAATCAGTTTTGGGTAATATAATATTTGAACTTTTTTCACTACTGAAAAAGATTATCTTTATCATTTCAATAAACAACTCGGCAGATGCTACTTTAATAGGTATATTCATTGCACTAATAACAACCATTTCCCAGAACTTTTTGATAGTTGAATTCGATTGTCCTTCATTCCTTAGTATCTGCAATACTGTATGATCGTTTTTAATTCTCTTCCCGATTGATTTCAATCGAAACAAAAATTTTAACACTTCTTTTCTTTCCTTCAGAGATAGTAATCTGAAATTGAAGAAAGAGTAAAGAAGATTAAAAGGATAAAACTTTTCTGGGGAGTGCAGTCTATAAATATTGTTGTCCCCTGTAACATAATTTATACTAAGAGAATTCTGAAAAATGAAACTATTCTGGGAATTGATTTTCTCAATAAAATCAAGTGTATGTGAATAACAGCCCATCATTATGTGCTGCCCGTTATCAATAATCGTTTCTGTTTCTGAGTTAAGAAAGGAGTAAGTACGCCCTCCTAATTTTGGTGAAGATTCAATTATTTCTATTGAATAATCTTTATCAATTAGATTTAAAGCTGTTGAAAGTCCTGAAAGTCCACCACCTATAATTAGAATTTTTTTCATGAGTTTAGAATAAAAATGTCTTTGCGAGGAGTCTGTTTTGAAGACGACGTGGCAATCTTTAACAGATAGATTGCCTGTCTGCCGACTAGGCAGGCTTCATCCCCTAAAATGGGATTCGCAATGACGATTACTTTTAATATTAAGAACTATTTAATATAATAAAAGTTAATTTAGAAAATTGAGAGGATTATTTCAGTAAAAGATATTTTTAATAGTGGGGAATTAATAAACAAGGCTGTATTTAGCCCAAACACCTAATGCAATCGCAGTTTTTTGTGGTTTAGAAACTTGTATATTTTCGTTAAAAATATCAAAGTTTTTAGCTTCTAATTTTTTAAGTAAGTTAAAATAAATATGCTGCATTGCTCTGGCAGCGAACATGGAAGGTTTATCCTCAATGTTGAGTGACTCATTTGCAAGATTGAAATAATGCTTAGCTCTGTTGGCCTCGAACTGCATCATATTTCTAAATTTTTCATTGTATACATTATTAAAAAGTTCATCCTCAGAATAGTCAAATCTTTTTAGGTCCTCTTGGGGTAGATAAATTCGACCATATGTAGCATCCGTTTTTACATCACGCAATATATTTGTTAATTGAAGAGCATATCCCAAATTGATTGCATATTGTTTTGCCGATTCATTCTTATATCCAAAAATCTCAATGCTCATCAAACCAACTGTTGCTGCAACTCGGTAGCAATATTCCATCAGATCTTCAAATTTTGTGTACCTTCTATTTTGTATATCCATTTCCATACCCTGAATTAAATCAAAGAATGGAGCAAGAGGAATATTAAATTGAGTTATTATTTTGGAGAGGTTATTTAAAAGCGGATAGTTTGATTCACCTTGTAATCCCTTTTCAAGCTCTATACGCCACTTGCGTAAATTTTCATATTTTACTTCGGAAGAAAAATCATTTTCATCAACTATATCATCTGTTTTACGGCAGAATGCATAAACAGTATTCATCGCATCTCTCTGTTCTGCAGGCAACAAATTAAAAGCATAGTAGAAACTACTATTACTTTTCCGCGCTATATTTTTCGCTTCACCATTCATAACTAATTCATACCGAGTAATATCTTCAAGAAATCTTGTTTTGAAAGAGTAGGTCTAGAATTTAAAACATCAAAACTATTTTCTTCAATTTTTTTCAAAATAGCTTTCCCTCCACCGATTGTCCATGCTATTTGACGCTTCAGATTCCAGGGAAGTTTGGGTAAAAGGTTTCCCCCAATATCATATAATTTACCAGCTCTTTCAACTTGATGCTGCATAAGTTTCTTAAAGTTACTATTAAAATTCTTCTTTTGAAACATTTCTTCGGTAATATCATACATTTTTAGTTCTTCAATTGGAATATAAATTCGATCTTTTTGGATATCAATACTAACATCTTGATAGAAATTCGTTAACTGTAGTGCTGTACAAATTGAATCGGAAAATTGGTTGGCCTCCTCATCATAAATCCCGTGAAGCTCTAAAATAATTCTACCAACTGGATTTGCCGATCTACTGCAATAATTTTCAATTTCAGCAAATGTATCATATCTATTTTTTACGATATCCTGTTTAAAAGCATCTAATAATTTATGAAAGTTATCGGTTGAAAGATTTTTTTCAGTAATTGTTTTGATCAATGCTTCCCAATATATGCTTGGTGGATTTCCATCTAATGATTGATTTAGAAAATTCTGGTAATCATTTAGTTGTCGAAGTCTTTCATCAGTTGTTAAATTTCCTTCATCTGCAATATCATCAGCCTGCCGAGCAAATTGATAAACTACAGCAACATGCTTTCTCACTTTTTTTGAAAGAAACAATGAAATAACTGGAAAATTCTCGTAGTGTGATTTTGTAAATACCAGGGCTTCCTGATAAGCGGATTCTATGTCGTGTGCATGTTTTGTCACTTTTCATCCTCTCCCTTTGGGGTGTGGTTAAAAAAGAGGGTATTATTCGTGCCCGGAACAGGACTCGAACCTGCACCCACATAAGTGGACTAGCTCCTGAAGCTAGCGCGTCTACCGATTTCGCCATC
>JBDLIN010000017.1:0-30331 GCA_039714835.1 Bacteroidota bacterium
TTAAATAATTCTTGACTTTTTTGATATATTGCCTTAAGTTAGGGTTAACGCTCTAAGTAATACGTGTAAGGTTCTTTCTTAGATAAAATCTATCATAAGTTCAAATAAAAATATGACTATAGAGTTTCTACATAATACTGTCTTCACATTACCATTACTAATAATTTTATATACTATATATATTGTTTTTCTTAAAAGATCCTCCTTCAAATTTAGTGTAAATACAATAGATTTATCTGATACATATACCAATTAATTAGCAGTTATTAAAGAATTAAATTCTTTAAAATGTTTTTTATAGTAAGAAAAATCAAATAAAATATGGAGTATCAATTGAAAATTAAAAAATCATCCTTTTCTAAAGTGTTGCTAATAATTTTCTTCTTATCCTCATTCATTTCATTATTTGCACAATCATCAAAAATTGGGGGTAATGTTACTGATGCACAAACCGGAGAAGCATTGGTTGGTGCCAACGTTGTTGTTCAGGGTACAAGTTTGGGGGCAGCTGCAAATTTAGATGGTGATTATCTCATAGTAGGTATTTCTCCTGGAGAATATCAATTAAAAGCTTCTTATCTCGGTTATGATGATCAAATTGTGACAGTTACTGCTGTTGCAGGAAGAAAATTAGAACTGGATTTGCAGTTGAAATATAGCGGATCGACAGAACTTGGTGAAGAAGTTGTTGTAACAGGGCAAGCTCGCGGGCAGATGAATGCTATTAATGAGCAGTTAAATTCAAAGTCAATTAAAAATGTTCTTTCTGCAGAACGTATGCAAGAATTACCTGATGCTAACGCTGCTGAGACTATTGGACGACTACCTGGTGTTTCAGTTTTAAGGAGTGGTGGTGAAGGTAACAAAGTTGTTGTTAGAGGATTATCTCCAAAGTATAATAAAATAACATTGGAGGGAGTATCAATGGCTTCAACCAGTGCCTCTGACAGAAGTACTGATATCAGCGGGATTTCTCCATATTCTCTTGATGGAGTTGAAGTAATAAAAGCTGCTACAGCAGATCATGATGCGGATTTTTTAGGTGGTGCAGTTAACTTCAAATTGAGAACTGCTGACCCAGGTTGGAAAACCAGCTTTGTTGTACAAGGTGGATATAATGATCTAAAATCTACATTAAATGATTATATGTTCGTTGGAAGTGTCAGCAACAGATTTTTTGACAATAAATTTGGGGCATATTTGCAGTTGAATTTGGAACAAAGGAACAGAAGTTCTAATAATTTAAATGCAAGTTATTTTGTTAGACAGGGTGCTGTTGTAGGAGAAAACAATCCCGTATATATGAGTAACTTTTCGACTACAGATGCGATAAGAGAACGTTCAAGATATGGAGCGACTTTAGTACTTGATTATGCAATTACTGACGGTGCAATAAAATTCAAGAATTTCTTTAGTCAAACAGGTTCAAATGTTGATAGATATGTCCAAACCCTTGCTGGAAGACTTCACACGTATGAAGGAAGAAGAGAACAGTATGATCTAGGAGTATTTAGCAATATTCTTGATTATGAGCAAAGATTTGATCAAATAAAAATTGATGCAAAACTATCACATTCATATTCTAAAAATGAACTTCCTAAATCTGTCAGTTTTCAGTTTAATCAAAGAGAAGATGTTTTACCAACAGAGGTTTTAAATGCTTCAATTCCTCCTTACGAAGTAATAAAGTATGCTACTTTGAATGATTCATTAACATTTCTCGAGAAGATCATTGATGGTTCTCAGATGACTGAAGAAAGACAAATTGAAACCGCTCTTAATCTTCAATATGATTTCTCAATTTCGAATCAAATAAATGGTAATGTTAAAATAGGTGGGAAATATAGATATAAAGATAGGTTACATGATCGTACAAGTTGGGGTGCCAACCTAAGAATTGGTGGAGGACGATCTATAGTCTCAGTATTAGATACCTATCCATGGATGAGAGAAGAATTAGGTTTGGAACCTGATGAGGTTCAAAAATTACCATATTATCTACTTAATGATCCTAATTTTGACCATAAAAATTTCTTGGATGGTAAATATAACATGGGAGCAGTTGCAGATCTCAAGTTTTTGGAAGAGTTATTGTCTGTTCTTCACGAAAAAGATACTGGCAATGATGATAATTACCCATATGAAAAATCATCAAACACATATGATTATTCAGGTAATGAGTATTACTATGCCGGATATGCAATGGCTGAACTTAATATTGGGAAGTATATAAAATTAATTCCTGGTGCTAGATATGAAAAGAATAAAACAGTCTATACTGGTGTTAGAGGTGTAACAGATCTAACCTTGCAAGAGTTTGTATATGATCGTCATGATACAACTATGACGCGTATAAATGAATTTTTGCTACCAATGATTCATCTCAAGGTTAGTCCACTTGATTGGTTCGACATCAGATTTGCTTATACGCAAACTTTATCGCGACCAAGTTATAATCAAATAATGCCTAGAATGGATGTGAATGTTGATCGTATTCCTTGGAATAATTATAAATTAGAACCGGAATTTTCAGAAAATTTTGATCTCTATCTTTCTTTCCAAGAAAATTATCTTGGATTATTTACAGTTGGTGCCTTCATAAAGAAAATCGATAATATGATTTTTAATCTTGGCAGAAGAGTTATTGTAGATACTGCTGCATATGATTTCCCGGCTGAATATTTTGGCAGGGATATTTACACATCAGCGAATAACCAGTATCAAGCAGAAGTTAAAGGAATTGAGGTTGACTGGCAGACCAACTTCTGGTACTTGCCAGGATTTTTAAAAGGATTAGTTCTAAATATAAACTATACTCATATAGAATCAGAAGCAAAATATCCATTTACACGAGTTGAAAATCTTGCTGAAGGCCCTTTTGATCCACCTGAATGGGCAAATATAGATAGTTTTTATACAAGTCAGTTGATAGATCAACCTGACGATATAATTAATGTTCAGCTTGGATATGACTATAAGGGCTTTTCTACTCGTGTCTCTATGAGTTATGCTTCTAGTATATTCAAAAATCCTAATTTTTGGCCCGAATTATCATATCATGCTGATGAATACTTACGATGGGATCTTTCAGTTCAGCAAAAGTTACCATGGTATGGTATGCAACTCTTTTTGAACTGGAATAATATTACTAGTGCACAAGATAGGGATTATGTTCAAGGTGCCAATTGGGATGCACAAATACAGAATTATGGAATGACAATGGACCTTGGACTGCGAATTAAACTTTAACGGAACAGAGTAAAAATTTTGTTTACAATATTATAATTATGCAATAATAGGAGGTACAAAATGAAACATATTTACAAATTCTTAATTGGTGCTTTATTACTGTTTATTAGTAGCCAACAAGTAATTGGACAGGATATTGTGGATCTTCCAGCATCTAATCCCTATATAGTTGATGCTATTGCTGGTGATACAACTGGCACAGGCGAAAGAAATAATCCCGATCGTATTTACAGACTTGAACGTGGGGGATCATATTTAATTGATAAAGCCTTTGTTGTGAATTATCCACTACATCTTATAGCTACTGATGGCGATGGCAGACTACCAATGATAGCAAGTGGGAAGGATGCTGAGGGTGCTAACATTAGACCGACGATACAATTTACAAGTGACAATGAAACGCACACTATTGAAAATATTTTATTTACAGGTGTTGATCTTGATAGAAAACATAATGGAGAAGAGTGGTTCAGCGGTTTAACTTTTTTAGGTGATTCTTCAAGTATCAGCATACAAGGATGTGTATTTAACTACTTTACATCCGGAGGAGTAAATGTTGGCGGAAAAGGTAACTCTGTTTATTTAAGGGATTGTATCTGGAGAAATCATATAGATAACGATCATCCATTTTCCGGACAACAAATAACTTTGGGTTTACAACTTGATACTTTAGTTGTTACAAATTGTACTCAGTTTAATGGTAATTCCTATTGGTTGCTTCACGAAACTGTTTCAAATTATACATTAATTGAGCATAACACAATTTTTGCTACAATGATTAATGGATTATTTATGCCTTATCATACTATGGCAAATATCCGTAGTAATTTATTTTATGCTTATTCCTCATATGGAGATACAGAACTATCAAGAACAAATAAATGGTATGAAGGTGACCAAGAGCCATTGGGAACTCTTTCGATTAGGAAAGTTCCAACTAGAGTAATGACACAAGCAGGATTAACGGAAGAAGAAAGAATAATTAATGTAACTAATAACGCTTACTATTGGCCGCAAGCAATAAAAGATTATTGGGCTGCTTATGATACCGTTACAGGGCCAGTATGGATGAATGATAGAACTATCGCTATGTTTGACGACAATGTAGAAGGTCGAAGCTATCCTTATCTCCATAGAGAAAATAATATCGAAGCTGATCCTAAATTCACAGATACAGCAATGGAAGAATTTATTATAGGTGAATTAGCAGCCATGTGTACAGAAATGAGGGAAACCTCAACAAGTGGATGGGGTATCTACACCGGAGACCGTAATTATGATGTACATCTTGGTGATGATGCATTGACAGGCATACAATGGCCACTACCTGAAGATTTAGCATATTCAGATGCTGTTTTATTAACAGCTGGTCATGATGGATTACCAGTTGGAGACTTAAATTGGTTTCCTGATAAAAGAGCAGAATATGTTGAAGATCCTATTGAACCTGTGAGTGTAGAAAAAGATAATTCTGCGGAAATGCCAACAGTTTATGAATTATCTCAAAATTATCCAAATCCGTTTAATCCAAGTACAGTAATTAATTTTAGTATTCCAACATCAGGAGTTACGACTCTTAAAGTATTTAACGTTCTTGGTCAGGAAGTAGCAGAACTAGTAAACAATGAATTAGCAGCAGGAAATTATAAATATGAATTTGATGCAAGTCAGTTAACATCTGGAGTTTATTTCTATCAAATGCAGTCAAATCAATATTCTGAAGTAAGAAAAATGATGTTATTGAAGTAATTATATAATAATGGGTATTCGAGTTGATTACCCATTATTTTTATTTATGTCTAACGCACAAGGATTTTAGCACTATGATAAAGATGATTTACCAACTAACTAACTATATAACTAATTAATGGTATTGAGTAAACATTACTCAATAAACCTAGGAGGTTTTATGAAACAAAAACTCACTACTCTTTTTGTAGTAGTTTTATCTGTCCTAATTTTTGGTCAGATTAATTTATTTGCTCAAGAGCTGACTCAAAATGTACAAACAGCTGGAGTTGCAGATAAGTTCACAGCAAGCTGGAAGGCAACACCAAGTCATTCACCAATGAGTGGTGCTGTGGGAATGGCAAAAGGTGAAGTAAGCGCTTGGGGGGATTATGGTGTCATCGTAAACTTCATGTCTGATGGTACAATAAAAGTCCGTAATGGTACAGCTTATGAAGCACTTGCAGTAGTTAACTACGAAGCTGATTCAACATATGTAATTGCAGTAACAGGTGATGTTGTTGCACAGACATATTCTGTAGATGTAACCACACCAGATGGAATAACAACTACAGTTGCTACGGATTATGCTTTCAGAACAAATACAACACAGGATACATTGAACTATTTCGCTACGAAAATTGATACATTTACAGCCTATGGTGGTGTACCTGGAAGTAGTATTGATGCATCTTATATGGATGATCCATTTGTAGAGGATCCATATCCGGGCGATGGTAATAGTAGTTATGCCTTAAATGCTGCCAACAATACATCTATTGAAGCACAAACAGGAATATTTACAATAAATTATGATGTAACACCGGTTGGTGATAGTGCAGATTGTGCAGTAGGATTAACACAAGATGCAAGTGTAGTAGGTGGATATGGAAATTATGCAGCATATGTTATTTTTGAAAAAGGTGGAATAATTGGAGTTGGTAAAGGCGGTACATCAGGATGGCCCGCACAAGATAAGCCTTCTTTTGACATAGGAACAACTTATACTGTTACATTAGATGTAGATGTAGCAGCTCAAACTTATACAGCAACAGTAAACGGTGGTGCTCTAGTAGATAGAGTATTAATAACAGATCATGATTTTAGAGATCTAACAGTAACAGAGCTGAATAATTTAGCAACCCAAGTAGCTATTGGTGGAGCATGGGGTGGAAAACCTGGTGATGTAGAAATCAGTAATATACAAATTCAAACCGGTCCTCCAGTTGATGATCCTTTATTAGATAATAAACTAATATCAATGGCAGCGGATAAGTTCACAGCAAGCTGGAAGGCAACACCAAGTCATGCGCCGATGAGCGGAGCGACAGGCCTAGCCAAAGGGGAAGTATCAGGCTGGGGAGATTACGGAATAATCGTAAACTTCACAAATGATGGAGCAGGTGGAGCTCAGATTAAGGCACGTAATGGTGGAAGTTACGAAGCAGTAGAAGTAATAAGCTACGAAGCAGACTCGACATATACAGTTAAAGTAACTGGTGATGTAGCAGCACAAACCTACTCTGTTGATATTGTTTCACCGGATGGTACAACACAAACATTGGCAACAGATTATGCATTCAGAACAACTACTCCACAAGACACATTAAACTTCTTTGCAACAAAAGTAGATACATTTGTAGCATGGGGAGGAGTACATGGCAGTAGTTTATATGCTACTTATATGGATGATCCATTTGTAGAGGATCCATATCCGGGCGATGGTAATAGTAGTTATGCCTTAAATGTTACCAACAATACATCTATTGAAGCACAAACAGGAATATTTACAATAAATTATGATGTAACACCGGTTGGTGATAGTGCAGATTGTGCAGTAGGATTAACACAAGATGCAAGTGTAGTAGGTGGATATGGAAATTATGCAGCATATGTTATTTTTGAAAAAGGTGGAATAATTGGAGTTGGTAAAGGCGGTACATCAGGATGGCCTGCACAAGATAAACCTTCTTTTGACATAGGAACAACTTATACTGTTACATTAGATGTAGATGTAGCAGCTCAAACCTATACAGCAACAGTTAATGGTGGTGATCTTACAGATAGGGTATTAATATCAAATCATGATTTTAGAGATCTAACAGCAACAGAGCTGAATAATTTAGCAACTCAAGTAGCTGTTGGTGGAGCATGGGGTGGAAAACCTGGTGATATAGTAATCAGTAATATTAGTATTGGTGTTCAAGAAGATCATGATGATTGGAAAGAGATAGCAGTAACAGGTGATGTAAAACCAGCCGGACGAGGTTATGGCGAGATAGCGCCACTTGGAAACGGTAAAGCCTTGATATTTGGTGGTAATACTGCTAGATATAGTGGTAATGTTGATGATAATACATGGGTTTATGATACTGAAACTGATACATGGACAGATATGGCTCCAACAGGAGATGTCCCTCCATTAAGAGGAAGACATGGTATGGCATATGCCGGTGATGATAAAGCAATTGTGTTCGGCGGACAAAGTGATACATCATCGTCTGGCTTCTTAGGTGATACTTGGATTTATGACCTAAGTGATAATATATGGACAAAATCATCTTCAGCACCGGAAACTTTATATGAAAGAATGGAAGCTGCAATGGCTTATATCGGTGATGATAAAGTATTGTTGTTTGGTGGTAATGATGATGGCGGTGATATAAATGATACATGGGTTTACGATGTGTCAGACGATACATGGACTGAACTTTTTAGTTTAGGAGTAGCTGACCAGCCTGATGCAATGATTGCAGGTATGGCTTATGCAGGAGATGATAAAGTGTTGTTGTATGGTAAGATGGCTGAAACTTGGGTTTATGACCTAAGTGACAATACTTGGACATTAATGACAACAACAAATACACCTGCGGTTGACGGACAAGCTATGGCTTATTTAGGTGATGGAAATGTATTGTTATATGGTGGTTATGATTCAGGTTTTGCAAGAGAGTCAAAAACTTGGATTTATAACGTTGAAGCTAATACATGGACAGAAGAGACACCTGAAGCAACACCTCCAACAGGAAATATGATTGTTACACTATGTGAAACAACTATGTATGGTGGAAGTTATCTTGTAAGTTTTGGTGGTAGAGGTATCGGCGGAGATGCTATGGATGTTACCTTCGAATTTGGTGGTGCTGATTGGGCACTTGATAATGATCCTCCAATTCCAGAAGGTGATTGGGTGCAAAAGAATCCAGATCCAAAGCCAGGACCATTATCTTATCATGAATTAGCTCATATTGCAGAAGGAAAAGTACTATTATTTGGTGGTAAGGATTCTACAAAATGGGGTTCTGTAACAGCACCTCTAACATGGCTCTATGATATAGATGCAGATACATGGACAAATGTAGAACCAACTGGTACACCAGGACCAAGATATGCATTTGGTTTAGCATATGTAGGTGATGATAAAGTTCTTATGTTCGGTGGAAGTAATGGTGGCAACAATATGAATGACACATGGGTCTATGACTTAAGTGATAATACATGGACAGATATGGCAACAGCAGATGGACCATTACCACAATGGACACATGAAATGGCGTATGCCGGAGATGATAAAGTAGTAATGTACGGCGGTTTAGATGATGATGGTGTATGGCTGCCAGATACCTGGGTCTATGACTTAAGTGATAATACATGGACTTTATTGGATATGAGTGCAGACAATCCTTCACCGGATGGAATTATCTATCCAGCGATGAGCTACTTTGGAGATGATAAAGTTATCGTCACTGGTGGATTAAAAGCTGGAGGCGCATGGAGCGATCTATTAGCAGAAACCTGGGTGTTTGATGTAAGTGACATGGCCTGGACCAATACAGAAGCGACCGGAGGCCCAGCAGGTGGAGCAGAAGGAATGGCTCTAGGTGAATTAGTTTACTTAGGCAATGGTGTAGTAATGCACCAGAATGGTGGAGTAGGGATACCAGGAACCTGGACATATGATGGAGCAACAAATGCTTGGACAAATGAAGTAACAGTAGCTCCAGCAGCTAATATGTCTCATGCTATGGCAGAAACAAATATGGCTGAGAATGGTGGCGGAGACGTTGTTTACTTTGGTGGATTAATAGGTAGTGATGCTCAAAATGACACATGGAATTATCCAAGAACTGAAATAGTATTACCAGAAGGCTTCTGGGTGCAAAAGAATCCAGATCCAAAGCCAGGACCATTATCTTATCATGAATTAGCTCATATTGCAGAAGGAAAAGTACTATTATTTGGTGGTAAGGATTCTACAAAATGGGGTTCTGTAACAGCACCTCTAACATGGCTCTATGATATAGATGCAGATACATGGACAAATGTAGAACCAACTGGTACACCAGGACCAAGATATGCATTTGGTTTAGCATATGTAGGTGATGATAAAGTTCTTATGTTCGGTGGAAGTAATGGTGGCAACAATATGAATGACACATGGGTCTATGACTTAAGTGATAATACATGGACAGATATGGCAACAGCAGATGGACCATTACCACAATGGACACATGAAATGGCGTATGCCGGAGATGATAAAGTAGTAATGTACGGCGGTTTAGATGATGATGGTGTATGGCTGCCAGATACCTGGGTCTATGACTTAAGTGATAATACATGGACTTTATTGGATATGAGTGCAGACAATCCTTCACCGGATGGAATTATCTATCCAGCGATGAGCTACTTTGGAGATGATAAAGTTATCGTCACTGGTGGATTAAAAGCTGGAGGCGCATGGAGCGATCTATTAGCAGAAACCTGGGTGTTTGATGTAAGTGACATGGCCTGGACCAATACAGAAGCGACCGGAGGCCCAGCAGGTGGAGCAGAAGGAATGGCTCTAGGTGAATTAGTTTACTTAGGCAATGGTGTAGTAATGCACCAGAATGGTGGAGTAGGGATACCAGGAACCTGGACATATGATGGAGCAACAAATGCTTGGACAAATGAAGTAACAGTAGCTCCAGCAGCTAATATGTGTTATGCTATGGCTGAAACAAATATGAATGTAGATGGTGATGGATTAGTTGTTTACTTTGGTGGATTAATAGGCAGTGACGCTCAAAATGATACATGGATCCATCCTCGTTTGAAAGGTACTGATGCTGAAGAAGCTGAAACTGAAATTCCAACTAAGTTCGCTTTAGAGCAAAATTATCCGAATCCATTTAATCCTAGTACAACTATTAACTATGCACTACCAAAAGCATCAATGGTTAATATTACTATTTATAATGTATTAGGTCAAAAGGTCGCAGCACTAGTAAATACCAATCAAAGTGCTGGTCAATATTCAGTAATTTGGAACGCTGGTAATGTTGCTACTGGAATGTATATATATAGAATAGAAGCGGGTGATTTTGTACAATCACGCAAAATGTTATTGATGAAGTAAATTATGAATTCCTATTGAATACTTCATAGTACCTCCGATGGGCACAATAGAAATATTGTGCCCATTTTTTTAGTGGTAAGATATTTTTAGAAAAGGACAAAATATATTAGAATAAGACTTATTAACTCACCTTACGCAAAATTTAAAAAAATGGGTTATCCCAAGAATCTCTTTGGGAAAACCCAATTGTTCTTGTTCTATTTTTGGACCTCTTCCTAAAGGACGGAGCTAATCAAAAGCTTTATTTTATCATTAGCTCCGCCTTTTAAGACGGAGATGGTATTAAAACCCAAGCTATCAGGGCTTTAGCCCTTTTATAGAATCTGCGTAAGGTGAGTTATTAAGTGAAAACAAGAATTTGTGATTCACCTGGCGAAGCCGTAAATAACAAATAATTGAAAATAATAAGAAGAGGCTATCTCAGAAGATTTTTTATTATTCATCAAATTGTCTTTTAAGATAACCTCTTCTTGAAAAAAAATGTG
Source organism: Bacteroidota bacterium (assembly GCA_039714835.1). GTDB lineage: Bacteria > Bacteroidota > Ignavibacteria > Ignavibacteriales > Melioribacteraceae > SZUA-22. The sequence continues at coordinate 10,861 of JBDLIN010000017.1, forward strand.
GGAATACTTTCAAAATAGTTTATTAATTTATAGGGATATCGGTAAATAGCAGTAAAACTGAAAGTCAATGGTAAAAGAAAGAGATTTTGAGATGTAACTCTTTTTCTTATAATTTATTTGAGCGATATACACAAAAAACGCCATAGTTTTTCAGTTAGAACCTATTTACTCCAGTCCGATATCCCTTCTTTAATACTTATTACATGTTAAAATTTAATTTTAAATAAGGTAAAGAATTATGGATTTAATTAAAAATAGAAAAAAGATAAGTTAAGTTAAAAGATTCATTCAATTCAGATTTACGAAATATACTAGGAAAGCTATGAGAAAATATTCAATAATAATAATTCTATTAATACTAAATACAAATTCATTATTTGCTCAGCAAGACTGGAATTGGGGAAACTATGGAGATTCTACTTTTATTCCAATAACTGTTTGGTTACAGGACACTTATTATATTGAACAATATCAAGATGCAGGTTTCAATGTCTACCAAGGATTCTGGGCTGGTATTAAAGAAAATCAAATTTCCGATCTTCGTGCAAAGAAAATGCACTACATATGTGGATGGAATAAAACAGGAAGAGAAGATGAGCCTGATCTATTAGCAAGAGCTAATATTGATGATTCGCTATTCATAGCATGGATACATAGAGACGAACCTGATAATGCACAAAGTGATGGGCAGGGGGGATATGGAGCTTGCATAGATCCGCAAGTTATTATTGATGGTTATAATGAAATAAAAGCATTTGATACAACCGGTCGGCAAGTAGTATTAAATTGCGGTGCAGGTGTTGCAAGAACGGATGCATATATTAGAGGTGATGAGTGTGCAGGAAATACTGATATGTATACAGATTATTATATGGGCGCAGATATAGCTAGTTTTGATATTTATCCGGTAGCATCTCCTCCCGCCCCTATGACTACGAATGACGAACTTTGGTATGTCCCTCAAGGTGTAAAAAATATGAAGAGGTGGACCAATAATTCTAATGATGATTACTGGTTTTGTTTGGAGTGCACTGACATAAAAGGAGATGGTAAACCTACACCGGAACAGATATGGATTGAAGCTTGGATGGGTATAGTTGCCGGCGGTAAAGGTCTTCTTTGGTTTCCATTTACTGTTTATCCAAATGTTCACAATTCATTAGCATTGTTACAAGATTCTGAAATGTTAGCCGCAGTTACTAAGGTAAATAGAGCTGTGCACGATGCAGCTGTAGTAATTAATTCAGAACCGATTGACAATGTAGTTGATATGGAGCTAAGTCAGAGTCCAATATTTGATACACCGGTTGAATATATTGTAAAACATGTAGATGATACACTCTATATCTTTAGTAGTGGGATGAGAGATTACGGCCCCAATACAGCAACCTTTACAATCAATACTATTAATGGCTCTGATATAACTTCAAATGCAATAGTAATGTATGAGGATAGAGAGATAGAGATATTAAATAACCAATTTTCTCAGGATTATGATGGTCAGAGTATTCATTTATTTAAGATCGGTGGAATTTCCTTAGATATGATTGTTGGAGTTAAAGAAAGTTCTCCACAGATAGTAAGTGATTTTTCTTTGGAACAAAACTATCCAAATCCATTTAATCCAAGTACAACTATAAAATATTCTCTACCAATTGTAGAGACGAGGCATGCCTCGTCTTTACGAAATGTCACATTAAAAATATTTGATTTACTTGGTAGGGAAATGGCAACACTAGTAAACGAGCAACAGAAACCAGGAAACTATGAAATTATTTTTGATGCATCGCACCTCTCAAGTGGAATGTATTTTTACAAATTAAATACTCCACACTATTCCAAAATAATGAAAATGCTACTCCTTAAATAGTATCACTTGATTAGCCCCGCTTGTCCCTAATTTTGTAGCCTTTCGCGGGGATGCTGATCAAATAAGTATCTGAACTATTTTTGAAATCAAGAATTTTAATCACAAGCAGTAAGTTTCAAAATATATATAGGAAAAATGATGAAGAAAGTATTATTAACTGTAACAGCCTTACTATTTATTTTCAATTTACTACTATCACAAACATTCTATCCAGAAGATGGATCTACATTCCTTTCAGATGAAGTTGTATCATTCGATTGGTATATTGAACATCCGGACACGCTAAATAATAATTTTTATGTTTATGATGTTTCTGATGGTAGTACAGTATATGCTGTATACAGTAATCCAAGTGGACAAAATCATAACGATGGACAAATATTTCCAGTTGGTGAATATAAATGGTTAGCAAAAGCATGGGATCCAGTTGATGGTCTTTATACAACAGGAGATAGATATTTTTCTGTAACTGAAGGTATTACTCCAATATTTTCACCAGATGGTGAAACATTCCATCCAAATCAAACAGTTTCGTTCGATTGGTATGTCCCGGATAGTGCAACTGCTAATGTTCTTTATGTTTATGATTCAACAGATGCAGTAGTTTATGAAACTTCTAATTATCCAGGTGGTCAACAAAGTGATGCTGGGCAAAAGTTTGCAAATGGTACTTATACATGGAATGCAGAATACACATTAAATGGAGGTGATTCTACAACTGCATCATATTCGTTTGTTGTTTCGGGTGATACAAATGTAACAGTATTGGAACAATATGGAATTAAATGGTACATAAAAGGTTCACCTGAATATGGTCAATATACAAATGGCGAGTATTGGATTGTTGGTCCAATAACATTAGTTCAAATTACTCCTGAATCGTTTAAGTACAATATGCAAACACTTCCTGATGGTTCTCCTTTACCAAGCGGTGTTGAAAGTCATGATATTGACCGGATCATAAACGGTTCAATGGTAAATCCATTCCCAATATCAGATGCAAGTGGCAACATTAGCTATGACCACGGTTATGATGACGAATTAAGTATTTGGAAACCAATAACCGGTTCTTATCCTGAGAGAGTTCCAAATTATGCCGGCAATAAAAATTACTATAAAGAAGAACTAAATATAGCGCGTATAGATACAGGTGGGGGTAATTATGCTCCAATTAGTGATTTACATCCTCGTATAGTTCAACCAAACAGCTCAATTGTTTCATCAATAAGTTGCGATATACCAGATAGACCGGTATTAGAAGTTACTGCAATTTTAACAGTTGTTGATGCAGCATATAAACCAAATGAAGGTGATTTCAGACCATCATATTGTGGAAATGATAAAAAGTCATATTTCAATGTTAGCGATTTAGATTATTCATCATTAAAAACATTAGAGAGAGCAGAAAACTTCCTCTCATTAGAAGAAGTAGAAGGTTTTTTCGAGCGTAACTGGATTGATTACATCCCGGAATGGCTTGGCGAATTTACACACGCAAAGCAAAATATGAAAGTTAGCTATGGAGCAGAGATGGCTTCAATGGTTAGTAGTGGTGCTATTGCTCTTAATACAGAATATGGAAGTGGGACAGCAGATAAAGAGTTACTATTAAAAAGAATGGTTCAACTTGGATTGGATTATTATGGTGTAGTTACTACTCCAAGTGGCTGGAGAGTATTTAGAAATAATGGCGGTCTTATGAACGGACGAAAGTTCCCAGTTGTTCTTGCCGGAAAAGTGTTAAATAATAATGATATGCTAAATATGGCCACTCTGCGGCCTGATATTCATTTTAGTGAAAATGACCAAACTTTTTATGTTGAACAAAGTGATATCGATATAACAAATGGTCCTACCTGGAGTCCTGATTCAAGGGATGTTGTAACAATGCCTTATGAGACAGAAGACCTTGGCTTACCGGAATGGGGCATTAGACATGCTACATCCCCAAATATATCAAACAAATACTGGGAAACAGCTTATAGGCGTTGTTGTACAATGAGTTCTATGCAAGGTGTAGCGCTTGCTGTACATATAATGGAGCTTAAAGAAAACTGGGGACACAACGCATTTCTTGATTATTTAGATAGATATTTATCAATCGAAAAGCAGATATATTTTACCGGTGTTGATGACCCAAATATTTCTGCAAATAAATCGGCCCTATATGGTAGAACTCCAGTTGAAGTTTTTGAAAATATGTATGGTATGTATAATATGTGGGATATGCATAGAGCAAATTACGGAGAAATATGGACACGTACTGATACAAATGATATTTATAGCAATGGCAGTAATGGTCTTCCTAAATGGTCTTCAGATTTCCCGGATTCATTAACTGTAAGGGCAGTCTTATCATTTTTAATTAAAATGTCTGATTATATAAATGATGTAGAAACAGAATTCAGTAATTTGATATTCACTATATCAACTATCGATTCACTCGATTATACATGGCAGAGTGATACATTAATATTCTCAACAACCTCAACAAGCTATAGTTCAGAAGGAATGGTTTATATTGAAGCCGAAAATGAAAGCGGTGGTAAATCTACAGATTCCATTTGGGCAATTATTGATCCTACAACTGGTATTAATGGTCTTAATTATTTACCTGAAAAATATTCCTTAGAGCAAAACTATCCAAATCCATTTAATCCGAGTACAACAATTAAATATTCAATTCCAAAGAGTTCGGATGTTATTATATCAATTTACAATATGCTTGGTGAAAAGATAGCAACTCTAATAGATATGAATCAGAATGCTGGTAATTATAATGTCGTATGGAATGGACAGAATGATTCTGGACAGGAAGTATCAACCGGTGTTTATATTTATAAAATCAATGCAGGTGAGTTTACTCAATCACATAAAATGATTCTACTTCGATAATATTTATCTAGAGATTACTTCGTAATGACAATGTTAATGTGTCATTAAACATTTTCGACATTCTCGGTAGAGAAGTAGCAACTCTCGTAAACAAGCAGCAGCAACCTGGAAATTATGACATTACCTTTAATGTAAGTCAGCTTTCTAGTGGATTGTATTTTTATAAATTAGAAACATCTGGTTACTCTCAAACAAAAAAATGCTATTGCTAAACTAAGGAGCAAATATTATGAACAGTAAAAACATGATTTTGAAGTTATTTGTATTGTCAATAATAATTTTGTTGGCAAGCAGTTCAAAATTTATGGCACAAGGTAGCGGGACAGTAAAAGGAACAGTTACTGATGCAGCTACAAATGACCCACTATTAGGCGCTAATGTTATACTCAAAGGATCAGGATTTGGTGATGCTGCTGATTTAGATGGTGCCTTTCGCATTAGTTCGATTCCTGTTGGGAAATATACTATTAAAGCTAGTTATTTAGGATATATTACACAGGAAGAAGAGATTGAAATTATTGCTAATAGAGCTCTTGAAATTGAGTTCAAACTGAAATTGGCAGTAATTGAAGGTGAAGAAGTAGTTATAAAAGCACAAGCTGAAGCTCAAAGGGCAGCTATAAATAAACAATTATCTGACAGAACTATTAAAAATGTTGTTTCGGCAAAACAAATTCAAGAGATACCAGATGCAAACGCTGCAGAAGCAGTTGGAAGACTTCCGGGAGTTTCACTTCAGAGACAAGGAGGTGAAGGGCAAAAAGTTGTTATTAGAGGAATGTCGCCAAAATTTAATAAAATAGAGATTAGCGGGGTTCAAATGGCCTCTACTGATGATAATGACAGAAGTACTGATGTTAGTATGATATCTCCCTATATGCTTGGCGGAATTGAAGTATCTAAAGCTGCAATGCCGGATAAAGAGGCTGATGTTATTGGTGGCAGTGTTAATTTTATTTTAAAAGAAGCTCCTAGTAAATTCAGCTTCGATGTTTTAGGACAAGGAAGTTATAATGGACTTGATGAATCGTTTGGTGACTATAAATTTATGGTAAGTGCAAGTGACAGATTCTTTAATAATAAACTTGGTGTATTTGGGCAACTTGATTTAGAAAAAAGAAATCGAAGTGCTTTTGAGTTGAATGTAAATTATGATAATAAAATCAAGCTTGAAGATAGAACTGCTGATTATGATTCTATTGGAGCATATACACCCAGTATGTCCTTAAAAGATGTTGGTAGAGAGGTAGACAGATATGGTGGAACTGTAATACTTGATTATAGAATACCTGATGGTAAATTGAAATACTATACTTTTTTGAGCAAAATAGATAAGGAGGTTATTTCAAGGAATGATGTTTTTGCTCCTTCATCAAACAATAGGTATCCTGGACTTACCATTACCAATAATGATTTGGCAATTATGATTAATTCATTTCGTTATGATCAACAATTTGGTGCTTTGAAAGTTGACGCCGGTGTTTCCTATTCATTTTCTGAGAACAAATTACCACAAAATCTTTATATAAGAGGAATCGATAAACAAGCGTTTGGAGATTCTTCCAGTTTTGTTCAAAATCAAAATCCAATGGATATTCCAAACTTTGCAAAAAACGATGTTTCAACTATGGAATTGTATGATATTGGTCTGTCATCGTCATACAATAAATCCACAGAGCTTTCTGCTGATTTTAACTTTGAGTATATGCTTGGTATAACTCAAGATATTAGTATGTTAATTAAAACAGGTGGTAAATTAAAAAATCGAACAAAATATTATAATACTGAAACGGAAAGAACTCCTTTTACATGGGACCCACGCTGGAATGATCTTGTTGTAAATAAATTTTTTGATGAGTCATATCTTGGTCTGCAAGATCTTCCTTATTCTATTTTCTTGGATAATGATAACATGAAAAATTATCCGGGAAGTGAATATTATTTTAATACTATGCCAAATTCAGATCTAGTTAACGATATTGCACAATTCCTTCATGATACAGACACTTCATATCATGATTATCCAAAGTCTTTAAAAAATGATTATTATGGAAATGAATATTATCGTGCCGGTTATTTGATGACAGAATTAAAAATCGGGGAATCGATAACATTCACTCCTGGTATACGTTATGAGCATAATAAAACAAGTTATAATGGAATTAGGGGCGATGAAGGTGCAAACTTATTTTATGCTGCCTATGAACATTTTGATACTACCACTACTAGAACAAATGAATATTGGTTGCCAATGATTCACTTAAAAATTAAACCCGTTAGTTGGTTTGATATTCGGGCAGCTTATACTCAAACATTAGCTCGTCCAAATTTTAATCAAATTGTTCCTGCTTGGAATATTACTGATTTATATACTACCTGGAATAATCCTAATCTTGCGCCGTCAGTCTCCGAAAACTATGATATTTATGCTTCATTCTATGAAAATCATCTGGGTTTATTTACAATCGGGTGGTTCAAAAAAGAGATCCATGATTTTATATTTTTTGCTGAACCAACAGGTAATCTCGATTCAACCGCTACTGATCTGCCTGATTTTGCAAAAGATAAACCAATACGCCGTTATATAAATAATGAATTTCCGGTTGATCTTTGGGGTATTGAAACTGAATGGCAGACACATTTTTGGTATTTACCAGGATTTCTTAATGGATTTGTTCTTAATATCAACTACACTCACACATTTTCTGAGGCAAAATATCCTAGGACTTTACAAGAATCTAAATTTATTCCTCCGTTCACTACTATTACAACTTTTACAGATACTTTTTATACTGATAGGCTTTTACAGCAGCCAAGCGATATAATTAATGTCACTCTTGGTTATGACTACAGTGATTTTTCGATTAGACTTTCATTTTTATATACGGATAATATTTTCAGTTCAACAAGTTTCTATTCTGCATTGCAAGGAACATCTGAAGCATTTACAAAGTGGGATATAGCTATTAGACAGAAACTACCTGTAGAAGGACTTGAGATATTTGGTAATGTTAATAACATCTCAAGTTCTCTTGAAAGAGATATAATCAGAGGGAAAACTGATTTCCCGAGAAGAGAGCAGCATTACGGCTTAACTGCAGATGTTGGTATCAGATATAGACTATAATATTTGAATATAAAAATAAATAGGAATCTATAGAGAACATGTCATTCCGGTTATCCTCGTATAAAAACATTACGGGGCAGGCTTTTATGCCTGCCTTTGTCGGCAGACAGGCCGGAATCTTTTCAAGTGTTGGGATTGCCACTAGAAATATCATACCAAATGCAGACAAGTGAGGAAATGACACTTGTAGTTTGAATATTATAAACATATGAAACATTCATGCTTAAATTTAATCACACAAGAGGATGATTATAAAATATGTCATTGCGAATCCCTTTTTTTGGGGTGAAGCAATCTCTGACAGATTACTTCGTCGTTCAAAAAACGGACTCCTCGTAATAACAGAGGAATTATAAACAGATGAAAATTGCTGTTATACATGAAATAATATAATTAAAAAAAATCTCAAAAATAGGAGATATACTATGAAAAACTTTAACAAATTATTAATAAATGCTGTTTCCATTTGGTTCATACTGTTATCAGTCTCATTTAGTCAAACAGATACAGTTATTGTCCCAGATAATTACGATGGCGATTATTACGGTGCAATTAATAGGTTTATTAAGGAAAATCCGGGACACGGTTATTATAAATTAGAAGTTGGTAAATACTATTTATTAAATGCTCCAATCGAGCCGGATTCGAATCTAAATACTTTTAGATTAATTGCGGATAAACCGGATCCAACAGATCCTTCAAAATTTCCTGCTGTTGTAGCAATGGGTGATATTCCAAGTGATCGTTTGTTAAGATTTTTTATTCTCGATGAAGATGCCCGGTTTGAAAATATCTATTTCTTAGGTGCTCATCCAACTCTTAATTTAGATGTTAACGTACCGATTGAAATTATTAAAAATGGAGGCAAATATTATTTTGATGGATGCTACTTCGATAGATCCGAATGGGTTGGAATTATGGTTACTGCAATAGATGTTAGTGTCAAAGTTACAAATACACTTGTCAAAAACTTTATCCACCCATCAAGTAGATGGAATGCACGCTTTCTATCATTTAGAGATAATCCTGTAGATACATGTATCATGACAAATAATACATATTACAGTGCAAATTTTGTATTTCTTGATGGTCGAAAGAACATCTTCAATTATTTGCAGTTTGAGCATAATACACTTGTAAACGTTATGAAATGGCCGATTCAATGGCAGTGGGCAACAAATGCTGAAATTAATGATAATCTTTATTATAATGCTCACGCGTTCGGTGAAGGTCCAAATGATTTACCCGGTCAAGATTTTGATGGTCTTCTTTTTGGATTAGTTAATGTAGATACTTTACTCACTGAACATCATAATGCAGGGCTTACTGAAATGAATAGAAAAGTTGAAGTGAAAAACAACAATTGGTTTTACTCGCAAGAAATTACAAATTATTGGGATTCCTTTTCAAGTAGTCAAGGTGTTGAATATGAACCATTTATGAATACAAGGACACAACATATGTTTGATAGTGATGATGAATGGCCTGGTTTGATAGAAAGTGATACAAGAAACTTAGATCCTGGATTAAAGAGTATTGAAGGAACCGATGAGATGGTAGATTGGATGGGTAAAGATAGAACTTATCAAAGTAGAACTTGGTGGTTTCCCGATGCTGATGGAAATCCTTTTACAATTACGTGGCCTTTGCGAGAGGATTTGTCATACACTAATACGGAATTAGAAACCGGTGGTCAGGCTGGCTTCCCAGTAGGTGATTTAAATTGGTGGGGAGATGATAAAGTTTCTGAGTGGGAAATATGGAGAGATACTGTAACAGTCGGTGTTAAAAAGAATAGTATAGGAATTACTCTAGATAATTATTCTTTAGAACAAAATTATCCAAATCCGTTTAATCCTTCAACAGTAATAAGTTATTCAATTCCAAAAACAAGTAATGTACAGCTTTCAGTCTATAACTCATTAGGACAGAAAACAGCTACACTTGTAAATCAAAAGCAAAATTCTGGTAGTTATTCAGTTAATTGGAATGGAAAAGACCAATTAGGAAATTCTGTTTCGACTGGTATTTATTTCTATCAGATTAGGACAGGTAATTTTATCGAATCACGCAAAATGATCCTCCTTCGATAGAAAATAACTTCCACCTTCTCCCGACAAAAGTCAGGATTCGGTGGACAAGTCGGAGGACAGGTTCTTCTCCGATAAAAATTATGAATAAGATAAAATTTAAAATCTCTTGGATACTAACAAAGCGATCAAGTATCTAATATCATTAGTAATTTAAAAGTAGGAGGACGTAGTGAACAGTATCAAAAATGTACTTATTCAAATTATTCTCATTAATTTAATTCTCATTTCATTTATTTATGCACAAACAGATACAGTAATTGTTCCGGATAATTACGATGGAGATTATTACGGAGCCATAAATAAGTTTATCAAGGAGAATCCTGGACATGGCTATTACAAATTAGAAGTTGGAAAATATTATTTATTAAATGCTCCAATAGAACCGGATTCTAATCTCAATACATTTAGACTAATTGCTGATAAACCTGATCCAATAGATCCTACGAAATTTCCACCGGTTGTTGTAATGGGTGATATACCAAGTGATAGACTTTTGAGGTATTTTATCCTTGATGAAGATGCTCATTTTGAAAATATTTATTTCCTTGGTGCTCATCCAACTTTAAATCTAGATATAAATGTAGTTTTAGAATTGAAAAAAACAGGTGGTAAATACTCGTTTGATGGCTGTTATTTCCAGTGGAGTGAATGGATAGGGATTGATGTGGAGGCTGATGATATGAGCTTGACTGTTAAAAATTGCTTAATCAAGAATTACAGTAATGCTACAAGCATGTGGAACTCTCGTTTTATACAAGTACGTAGTGACCATCTCGATACGTTGATCATGACAAATAATACTTATTTTAATTCAAATCATAGGTTTGTACATGGTCTTGCTTACGACCATTATGTGTTTGAACATAATACAATAGTAAATACTATGAAAAGTCCTCCAATTAACGCAACTTATTTAGTCAATGCAAAAATTTCAAATAATCTCTTCTATAATGCTTATTGTTATGGAAATTCAGCTCAAGACTTAGCTCCTTTTGAGGATGGATTACCGGCTGGATTAATTAATGTTAAAAGACTTCTTGAAGAACATAATGACTCAGGATATACAGCGGCAAATAGGAAAATTAAAATAAAGAACAACAGCTGGTATCACACACAAGTAATTAAAGACTATTGGGATTCATTTAGTATTATAGGAGATTCAATTTTTAATGACAGTACGCGGTACATTATTGATAGTGATACAGAATGGCCGGGAATAGTTGAAGAAAATACTAGATATATGGATCCCGGTTTTAAAAAAGTAGAAGGTGAAGTTGAGTTAGTTGACTGGATGACCAAAAACCGTAATTATGAAGGCAGAACTTGGTGGCCTTTACCACTTGATCCTGATCGTAATAGATTTACAATAACCTGGCCTTTAGTTGTAGATTTTTCATATACAAATGATACGTTAATTATCGGTGGTGAAGGTGGATTCCCTGTTGGTGACTTAAATTGGTGGGGAGCAGACAAAGTTGCAGAATGGGAAGCGTGGTATCCAACAGGAATTGAAAGTAAATCAAATAAAACTATCCCAATAGAATATTTGTTAGAGCAAAATTATCCTAATCCATTTAATCCATCAACTGTTATCAAATATTCAATTCCAAATACAATGAATGTCAAAGTAACAGTTCACAATACATTAGGACAGAAAGTAGCAGAGCTTGTAAATGGAAAAATGCAAGCTGGAAAACATCAAATTACTTTTAATGCTTCCAATTTAGTAAGTGGAGTATATTTCTATTCTATTAATGCTGGTGATTTTCATAAAACTAAAAAGATGTTATTGCTAAGATAAACTTTGAAAAAAACTTATCTTTAAATTAAATGATATTACACATACAATAAAGTGGTTTTCGGATTTTATAAAAGTTTTCTCTCTTTTTGAGAGAGATTAAAGTGAGTTTTTCATTAAGTCAAAATCCGAAAACTACTTTGAGGCTAGTATACCTCCCTTCCATCGGGCAGGTATTTCTTAAATGGTTATGCTTTCTTTTTTGGGACCATATAAGAATTATAAGAAAATATAATGACATATTAAATTGAGAATTCAATGAAGCAAAAAACAATGTCGCTAATTTCTATATTATCAATCATCATAGCAATAGTACTAATATCTTGTAATAAAAATAATTCAGTTAAATATATTGCAGATTTTTCACCAAATGCTTTTTCAAAACTGATTACAAACAATCCAAATAATTGGGAAGTATTAAATGAAGATGGTGAAGATGTTCTTCATTTAATTCAAAAGGGAGAATTCGGAGAAATCAGAAAACCAAGCAGCTATGCATTTATTATGGATGTTGATGCAGCCGATTTTGAATTGACATTAGATGCAAAGTGTCTTTCCGATACATCAATTAAAGGAAGAGATGTTATAGTTTATTTTGGTGTTCAAGATACACTTCATTTTTATTATGTGCATTTATCAAATGAAGTTCATAAGTATCACAATGTTATTGGCATAGTTAATGGTCAAGACCGTGTCCCAATTGCAAACACACTTGATAATCCTTTATCAGCTCGAATTATTGATTATGAATGGCATAAGGTGAAGATTAATAGAGATGTAAAATCATATTCCATCAAAATATTTGTCGATGATATGGAGAAACCAATATTTTCAATTATTGATTCAGCATTAACACACGGGGGATTTGGTGTTGGCTCATTTGATGATTTCGGTAAATTCAAAAATTTAGAATTACGATATAACAACAATTTATAAATAATAAAGAGAATAGGTTAAAATGAGTAAGTCTTTAATGAAGTTAGTTTATCTGATAATGATAATTGGTCTTGCCAATTGCAGCATGCAAAACAAAAGTTCAAACGAAGTAAAAGATTTATACAAAGGATTTCAAAATCCCCCAACTGAAGCAAAACCTTCAGCATATTACATAATGCTAAATGGTTATTTGAACAAAGAGTTTGCTCAAAAAGAGCTTGAAGAGTATGCTGCTAAAGGAATTGGTGGCCTTCTTGTTTTTGATATGGGAATTATTGGAGTTGAGGAATACTTCCCACCAGCTGGTCCAAAATTTATGAGTGATGAGTGGTTAGATAATTTTAGTTACATAGTTAAAACAGCTGATAAACTTGGGATGACTGTTGAACTTGCAGCAGTAAGTAGTTGGGATATGGGTGGCTCTTGGACAAAACCAGAAGAAGCTGTTCTAGCATTATATCAGAATAACATAACTGTGACTGGTCCCCAAAAGATAAAACAAGAATTGAAATATCCAGAATTACCAGAAACAGCAATACTTGATAAGAATGGGGAACCAGTTATTTCAGAAGAGATTGCTCTACTTGCAATACCAGTAAAAAAACGTCAGACTTCTTATGAGTTTGTTTTTAAATTAGGATATGATACACTTCATACACTTGACCATTTTGTTTTAACAAATGCTAAAAATAAGAATAGTCAGTTAGCAAATGGTGAAAATATTTTTGCAAAAGATTTCTCAATTGCGGTTAGTGAAATTGATAGTAAAAGCAGTAATTTCAAAGAGGTATTAAAAGGTTCACTAAAAGCTAATACTAAGAAACAGCGATTTAATATTAAAGAGACAAAAGCAAAATATGTACGATTAAGAATTTATAATGGACACAATATTGAATCGGATTTAGTTCAGTTGGCAGAGTTTGAAGTTTATGCTAATAATGGTGAAAGTTTAATCCATCGTCCATATAATAATAGATTTGATGGTGGAATGATGGTACGTCATAACTCACAATTAGGTAGTGAAAAAAAATGGAGAGCAAAAAACATAAATGATGGTGGCTATAGTGGCGATGTTAACACATGGGTATCAAATGGAAAACCACCGGTATTGATTGAAGATGTAAATACAATCCAAATTATTACAGACAAATTCAAAGATGGACTTTTAGAGTGGGATGTTCCAGAAGGTGAATGGGAAGTTATCAGATATGTAATGACAAACACCGGTGAAAAATTGAAAATCCCTAACCCGGCATCTGATGGATTGGCAACCGATCATTTAAGTGCTAACGCCACAAAAAATCATATTAAGTATTTAACTACAAAGCTTGAAAACAAATTTGGTGATTTAAGTAAATCGTCAGTTAGTAATTTCTATCTACCAAGTTATGAAGTAAGAGGATTGCTTTGGACATACGATATGTTTGAACAATTCAAAAAATATCGTGGTTATGATTTAGTTAAATACTTACCAGCATTGAATGGATATGTCGTTGAAAATGAAGAAACAACAGATAGATTTTTATACGATTACCAAAAAACAATGGGTGATTTATTAATTGATGCATTTTACATAACTGCTAATGAAACTGCACGAGAAGATGGAATGGCTGTTAAAGCAGAATCTGCTGGTCCAGGGCCTCCTGTTCATTTGGTTCCTGTTGAAGCACTTAAAGCACTTAGTGTTGTAGACGCAATGCAAGGTGAATTTTGGCCTTGGCGTGAATACTGGGATGCCCTTTGGGTTGTAAAAGAAGTTGCAGCATCAGCTCATATTTATGGACGTAAAGAAGTTCATATGGAAGCATTTACTGGTTTTCGCCATTGGATGGACGGACCAGTAGATTTAAAACCCTCTGCAGATAGAGCCTTTTGTGAAGGGATGAACCACATCGTTTGGCATATGGCAGAGCACACTCCACCAGAAGCTGGTAAGCCTGGCTGGGTATATCATGCCGGTAGTCATTTGAATGTAAACCTTATTTGGTGGGAACAAATGAAACCATGGATGGATTATCTGGCACGTACTTCATTCTTATTGCAGCAAGGTTTATTTGTAGGTGATGTTGTTTATTATTACGGCGATAAAGGTGCAAACTTTATTCCGCCAAAGCATACTAATACTTCACTTAATGATTGTTACGATTATGATGTAACAAATCTTGAAGTAATGCTTAACAGAATGGATGTAAAAAATAATAAAATAGTTTTACCCGATGGAATGAGTTACGAAGTATTGGTTCTTCCAGAACAAGAAGATATAACTGTTGTTGCATTGCAAAGGATTAAAGAGCTTGTAAATAAAGGGGCTACAGTACTTGGCGAAAAGCCAATAAAATCAACTGGTTTGTATAATTACTCAGAAAGTGATGCAGAAGTTAAAAAACTTGCTGATGAATTATGGGGTAATGTAAATGGGACTTCTGTAAAAGAAAATAAATATGGCAAAGGTAAAATTATTTCTGGAAAATCTATAAATGAAGTTCTTGCAGACCTTGGAGTCACTCCAGATTTCCAATTTGCAAGTATAGAGGGGAACGCTAATTTAGATTATATCCACCGTAGAACAAATGAAGAAGAAATTTATTTTATTAGAAATGAAAAGGATGTGGTAACAAAATTCAAAGCAACATTCAGAGTTAAAAATAAAACTCCAGAGTTGTGGCTGCCTGATACAGGTGAGAGAATTACACAACTTGCTTATGAAGTTACTGATAATGAAATCTCCTTTGATATGGAACTTGATAAAATGGGTTCTATGTTTGTTGTGTTTACTTCAAACGGCAACAGTGAGTACATAAAGGCTATCTCAGAAGATAATTGTGTAGCAGATATTAAGAGTGATACTATCACAATTATATCAAACAAAAATGGTGAATATAAAATCACTACAATAGAAAATAAAGAAATTAAATATTCAGTTGATAATGTTCCAAGTGCGGATGTAATAACTGGTGAATGGAAAATCTCATTCCTAAGTAAAGGATGGGGAGCACCGGAATCTGCAACCACCAAGAAACTTAAATCCATTTCTGAATTTAAAAATAAAGAGATTAAATACTATTCTGGAATATCACGATATGAAAATAATGTTAATATTTCAGAAGATAAGCTAACTCATAGGAACAAAGTTGTTTTAGAACTTGGTGATTTATGGTTACTTGCTGATGTTACTGTAAATGGTAAGTTACTTGGTACAGTTTGGAAAGCACCTTATAGTGTAGATATTACAGATGCAGTGAAAGCAGGAGAAAATAAACTTCAGATTGATATTGCAAATACTTGGTGTAACAGACTTATTGGGGAAGCAAAAGGTCAAACAGCCCAAAAATTATGCAAAACAAATATTGATGGTAACGAAACTACAGAAGCTGATCCATGGACAGAAGTTCCATTAAGAAAATCTGGTTTGTTTGGACCAGTGAAAATTGTTTATGGTGTAGAAAATAGAGTGGAGTTGAGATAAAATGAAAAATATTTTGATAAAAAATATCTTATTATTTGTGGTTATAGTTGGTATAGCTGCATGTGCTGAAAAACCACAAAATCCTTTCAACAATCCATCTTTAAGTGTTAATGAACGTGTTGATGATTTATTAACTCATTTAACACTTGAAGAAAAAGCCGGATTTATGTCTGGTGAAACAATGTGGTATTTGCAAGAAATACCACGACTTGGAATTCCTAAACTTCAAGTTACAGATTGTGGACATGGAGTAACTGTTATACTTGACGAAAATGATGACTACTCAGGCTGTGCAACTTCTTTCCCTACTGCAGTAGGACAAGCGGCTAGTTGGGATAGAGCATTAATCAGAAAGATGGGCGGTGCTCTCGGACGTGAAACACGTGCAACAGGCTCTGGAGTACTATTAGCTCCAATGGTAAATATTCACAGACTTCCGGTTGGTGGTAGAAATTATGAAACATACTCGGAAGACCCATATTTAACGGGTACTCTCGCTGCTGCATTTATTGATGGTGTTCAAGGTGAAGGAACTGGTACTGTAATAAAAGCTGTAACAGCTAATAACCAACAACATGAGCAAGATAAATTGGCTGCAAAGATGTCAAAGCGTACACTCCATGAAATATATTTAGAACAATTTCGTATTGCTATTAACCAGTCAGACCCATGGGGTATAATGACTGCATACAACGGAATAGCTTTGCCAAATGTAAATGGTGGTAAACCTCTGCCTACAAGTGAATCAGCTTATATGATTAAAGATGTAATTAAGAAAGAGTGGGATTATCAAGGATTCATAGTCTCCGATTGGCGTGCAGTTGTTAGTAGCAAATCAATTACAGCCGGTGTGGATGTTGAAATGCCAGGACCTGGAAAGTTCATGGATATCAAAGATATGATGAAAGCCACGAAAGATGGACTTATAACTGAAGAAGGAATTAACGAAGCTGCAAGAAGATATTTACGTTCAATAGTGAAAACTGGTGTGCTAGATATTCCAAGAAAAGAATTGCCATCCGAATTTGACACTCCACGTCATCACGATATTGCTAGAGAAGTTGCTGAAGGTTCAATAGTTTTATTGAAGAACAAAGATAGCATTCTTCCTTTAGATAAAGAGCAAGTAAAAAGCATTGGAGTCTTTGGACCAAATGCAGAAGAAGCGCGCCTTGGTGGCGGTGGTAGTGCATCCGTTTCTGCTTGTCGTACAGTTAGTCCACTTAAAGGTCTGAACAATGTTTTTGGTGCAAACTCTAGAATTACATTTATAGAAGGGGCAAGTATATCGGGTGATTTGCCAGTAATTCCAAGTGGAAACTTTACTGCTGAAGTGGATGGAAAAGTTGTGCAAGGTCTTAAAGGTGAGTTCTATGATGGAGCACATCTTAATGGTGAAGTTCAATGTGTTAAAATTGATGATAAGGTTGATTTCTCATGGGGATGGGCTGCTCCTTGCGACAAAGTAACAAAAAATGGTTATTCCGCAAGATGGACTGGAAAGCTAATAGCTCCAGAAACTGGAAATTACAAAATTGGTATTTCAGTTAGTGAAGGTGGGGTTAGATTGTACCTTGATGGAAAATTAGTAATTGACGAATGGGGTGATCCTGGTAATGAAATTACAGAAGCACGTTTTAACAATGTTAGTAAAAATGTTGAAATTGAAATGGAAAAAGGTTCAGCTCATGACATTAAAGTTGAGTTCCATAAAAAAATGAATCGAAATACTATCCGTCTCGAATGGGCAACTCCAAGTCAAAAATCTCCGATTGATGATGCAGTAAAAAAAGCGAAAGAGAGCGAAGTTGCTGTTATCTTTGCCGGACTTTCAAACAGAATTGAAGGTGGAACTAATGACAAAGAGGAATTAAAACTTCCTGGTAATCAAGATAAATTGATTAGTGAAATTGCAAAGGTAAATAAAAACACAATTGTTGTGTTAATAAATGGTACTCCTGTAGAGATGCCTTGGGTAAATGAAGTTGCAGCAATTGTTGAAGCTTTCTATCCAGGTCAAATGGGGGGTGATGCTATTGCAAATATACTTTCCGGGAAAGTAAATCCATCTGGAAAACTTCCTGATACTTTTGGAAAGAGAATGGAAGATTATCTTTCAATGAAATATTATCCAGGTGATGAGCATATTGGAATTACAGAATATGGTGAAGGATTAAAAGTTGGTTACCGCCAGTTTGATGAAGATAATATTGAACCTCTTTTCCCATTTGGGTTTGGACTTTCCTACACAACATTTGAGTTGAGTAACCTAAAAGTTGAAAAGCAAAAAAATAGTGTTGTTGTAAAAGTAGATGTTACAAACACAGGTAAAGTTGCCGGTGCTGAAGTAGCACAAGTTTATGTTAGTGATGTTAAGGCATCAGTATATCGTCCAAAGAAAGAGTTAAAAGGATTTGAGAAAGTTATGCTAAATCCAGGAGAAACAAAAACAGTCTCTGTTGAATTAGACAAATTTGCTTTCTCATACTTTAGTGAAAAAGAAAATGGTTGGATTCTTGAACCTGGTGAGTTTGAAATACTGGTTGGCAATTCTTCGAGGAATATTACTTTGAAGGAAAATATTAAACTTTAATATATAATATTTTATTTCCCGATAAACAAAGTGCATTATATCCAAATTATTACTGGATATATGCAATGCGTTTATTGAGAATGTTGTAACCATTCAACAGAACCAAAACTAAACTTAGAGTAAATAAACTTTGAAAAACATAACTATAAGAAAAATTGAAGAAAAAGATTTTGGGGCATTAATAATTCTATTCAAAGAATTTGCAAAATTTGAAAAACTTCCTGAAAAAATGATAAACACTGAGCAGCAAATGCAAATAGAAAAAGATTATGTAAATGGCTTTGTTGCTTTGTCTGAATCAAATAAGATTGTTGGATTTGTTACATTTTTCTTTGCATATTATACTTGGACTGGAAAATCCATATTTATGGATGATTTATATGTTAAGTCAAACTTTAGAGGAAATGGAATAGGGAGTAAGTTAATGAAATCTGTGATAGAATATGCTAAACTTGAAAGTTGTAATAAGCTCCGTTGGCAAGTTTCTAAATGGAATAAAGATGCAATAGATTTCTATGAGAATTTAGGAGCAACTATTGATACAATAGAAATAAATTGTGACTTATCGTTAAAATAAAAGTAGTATAAAATAAAAATATCAGCATAATGTTTTATGTACTTAAAAAATTGCGAAGGCTATTTTTTATGACAATGCAAAAATATTATATAAACTGAATTGAGTACTTAATATGA
>JBDLIN010000018.1:0-29179 GCA_039714835.1 Bacteroidota bacterium
TTTTTGAATACTAATTGTCCACTTCTAACAACTAAAACAACATGTCCTGTATAATAATTACTACAAGATAACTTCGAGAATGATACTTTTTGATTGAATTATTCTATAAATCAATTTGGCATTTCATTTGCCAAAGACTAAGACACAATTAATAATATCGGGGGATATCATGAAAAACTTTTTGCTGGCAGCTTTATTTTTAATACCGATCATCACATTTTCACAACGACACTCAGCATCAATAGGATTTGGTCACTTCAATCCTGCAGCAACAGAAGGAGGATTTATTTTAGGTTATAAAGGTGAAAATTTCGTTGATAGAAATCTAAGTTTTGGATGGAGTACAAGCTGGTTTCATAAATCGTATGTTGATAAAGTACTTTTAGAGCAGTTTGTTGAGTATTATGGAGTTGTTGATGGTGAATTGTCTGAACGACGTTCGACAACAAATCTTCACTCAATTCCACTTATGATATCAATGACAGCATATTTCCCTCTATTTCCTATAGTGAGCGCTTATATAACTGGGGGAGCAGGGGCAGAAGGATTATTGATCTTCTACAAGAATCTCCAAAGTGAAGAAGAAAATGAATTTAAATCAGCTTGGGATTTCAGCTGGCAATTAGGAACTGGATTATCTTACAAAATAGGAAATCGATCTGATATATATGGAGAGATCACCTATCATGAGTCAAATCCAAGCTGGACCTATGAAATTACTGATCCACAAACAGGAAATACTAAACATCTTGAACAATCTTTTGATATGAGTGGAGTAGCATTAAAATTTGGATTTAAGTTTTTCTGGTAAATCTTATTCCTATAGAAGGCTTTGGATAACTTTTCATGAACTGTTTCCGCTCTGCAGGATGATGTTTTCCATGTAAAAGCATCACGGGTCAGGTTTACGCGAAATCTTTGTTTTTATGGAGATTCCGGCTAAAAGATTGCCGGAATGACAAAGAGTTTTAGGTTTCGCAAATGTTTCTTATAAAGAAAAAGGGAGCAAAAAGCTCCCTTGACCAGAAAACAGTTATAAAATTTTTAAATCCTTCATCAATGATTCAAATTGTGGGAATCGTAATGCCTGTGGTCCGTCACTCAATGCTTTTTCCGGTTCTGGATGAAATTCAACCATAATTCCATGAGCTCCAACTATTTTTGCAGCTTTTGCCAGGGGAATAACTTTATCTCTTTCACCAATAGCATGCGATGGATCAACAATAATCGGTAGATGGGTTAGCTCTTTCAATACAGGAATTGCACTTAGATCGAGAGTATTTCTCGTGGCTGTTTCAAATGTTCTAATTCCTCGTTCGCATAATATTACCTGTCGATTACCTTGTGCAAGAATATATTCAGCGGCATTTAGTAATTCATCAATAGATGACATCATTCCACGTTTTAACATAACTGGGCGGTGAACCTTTCCAACTTCCTTTAACAGCGAAAAGTTCTGCATATTTCTAGCACCTACTTGAAGTATGTCAGATTGTTTTGCAACATTAACGACTTGCTCCGGTGCTAATACTTCAGTAATAATTGGAAGTCCATATTCTTTTCCGGCATTTTCTAGGTAATTTAATCCTTCCCATTCCAAACCTTGGAAACTGTAAGGAGAAGTTCTTGGCTTAAAGCAACCACCACGCAATATTTGAGCACCGTTTACCTTTACTTCATTCGCGCATTGGTTGACCTGTAATTCAGATTCCACAGAACATGGACCAGCTATTACAATAAAATTATCACCACCAATCTCAACATCCCGTACCTTAATAATTGTGTCTTCACTTTTATATTCACGGCTTGCGAGTTTGTAACTTTTTGGTTTTTTCTTTTTCTTAACTTCTACAGGTTTATCTTCATCAATTTCCATCTTAGCTTTTTCAATCTTCTCTTTTTCAGTTTCACTTTCAACCAACGAATCAAGTTTGGTTTTCGGAATTACTTGTGAAGCATAACTTCCAAGAATTTTGAAGAATCTAATAAAAGGTCCAAGATTATCAAGCATATCTTGAATGTTTTCATCTTCAATGTTTCCTTCAAAATCTACGTAGAACATCTCTTCCCATGGATTCCCCATTATAGGCCTTGATTCGAGTTTAGTCAGGTTAACTCCATATTCCTCAAATACAGCAAGTGCTTTTACAAGTGCACCTGGTGTATGTGCAGTTGCCATAACCAATGAGGTTTTTGAGGGAAGTCTCTTATCAACCTTTACTGGTTCTTTACTTACTATAAGGAATCTTGTGTGATTTTCTGACTGATTAGCTATCTCCTTCTTAAGAATCTTTACATTAAATAGATTTGCAGCTTCCTCACTGGCAATTGCCGCATGATTGGCAATTTTTTCTTCGCTTATTTTCTGCACTGACATTGCAGTATCTGCGTAATATTCAATACTAGCTTCAGGTAATGTTGCTAAGAAATCACTGCACTGTGCGGCAGCTTGGTAGTGAGCATAGATCTTTTTGATTTTATGAATTGAAATATCTTCTGTTGATACAATACAATGCTTAACTTGAAAAGTTTCTTCACCAACTATTGAAAGAGTTGTATGAAGTAACAGATCGTAAACCTCATTAATTCCTCCGGAAGTAGTATTCTCAATCGGAAGAACTGCATAATCAGCTTCTCCCTTTTCTACAGCTTCAACAACTTCACAAAATCTTTTCTTTGAAAGGAACTCTAACTTCTTCTCTGAATGAGAAAAATATTTGTTTGCAGCAAGATAGCTATAAGCTCCTTCAATTCCTTGAATAGCAATAGTTAATTCTTTTTTGGATTTGCCTTCTTTAGTTGGATTTAATATATGACTCTGCTGTATTCTGATTGAGTCTTCAATAATTTCATAAAAGACTTTTGTCAGAAAATGCGGATCAACATTTTGTTTTCGTCCAATTTTTATTATTCTCTTAAGTAATTCTTCTTCACGCTTTTGATCTCTGATAGGATGATCAGTATCATCTTTTTCGCGAATTATTCCTTTACTAAGCTTTCTTCGTTCTGCTAATAATTCTATTATATTACTATCAACATTGTTGATCAGTTCTCTTAATTCATTTAAATCGCTCATAATCAAACCTAATATTTCTTTTTCTTACAAAAATGAATTTCAAAATTACGAAAATAATGCTTCTTATAAAATGCAGAATAATTGTATATTATTAAATCAATCTTTACATGAATAATTATGAGGTTTTTTAAATGGCAAATACACCTTCAAATATGCTACCGCTTGGGACTATTGCTCCCGAATTTAGTTTAATCGATACAGTTTCTGATCAAATCCTTTCGCTTGAGGATATTAAAGGAGAATCAGCTACAATGATAATGTTCACATGTAATCACTGTCCTTTTGTAAAACATGTAAATGATGAATTAGTGAAACTTGGGAATGATTATGTAAATAGAGGTGTTAGATTTGCGGCTATAAGTTCAAATGATGTAAAAAATTATCCACAAGATTCTCCTGAGGAGATGAAAAAATTGGCACTGCAATTAGGTTATCCATTTCCATATCTTTATGATGAAACTCAAGATGTTGCAAAAGCATACAATGCAGCCTGTACTCCAGATTTTTATGTTTTTGATAAAAATTTAAAATTGGTTTACAGAGGTCAGTTGGATGATTCAAGACCTGGGAATGACAAACCGATTGATGGAAAGAGTATTCGTAATGCTTTAGATGCAGTAATTATTGGGGAAGAAGTTGACGAAAATCAAATTCCAAGCATGGGGTGTAATATTAAGTGGAAACATTGATAAGGTATTGATTATGGGATCTCACAATTATTAAAAACCAGCTTTTTTTGTGGAATTATTATTTGCGCCGACATTTATGTCGGTGAACTATAATGCTATAAAATATTTTGGGTTTTAACCCAAATCGAATAACTAATTGTGGCTAAAGCCAATTCCTTTATTTTTTGTTACTCTGGCATAAATGCCGGAGCTATGTATTGATATTTGTACAACAAGATTTTTGTTAGCAAACAAGTCCGAGTACCTTTCCTACAAATGTAAACGTTTTGGATCTTGATAAATCAAATAAAAAATAATCCTACTGTTCCAACAATTAAACCGGCTATTGCATTAACAATTTTTAGATAGACAAAATTCTTTTTTGAAACTGCTAATAGTGGAATAGCGCCATGGCCATCTTGGACAATTGAACTAGCCATAAGAATCGCAAATGGCATTGATCCGGCAGCGAATAGCGTTACAAATATTAAATGCGGTCCTGACTCGGGGATCATACCAATTAACACCGCAATAACTAAGACAATCCAGATATTTGTTTGAATCCATGCTTCAACATCAAGTAATGTTTGCAGATAATGTATTGCTAAAAGTGTTCCGAACGTCCAGATAAATATTCGTAAAAGATGTTTCTTCAATACATGTTTCCAAAGATGTTCTTCAAGGAAATGATCCGGGACAGTGACAACAACGAAAAAAGCAAAAAGTGTAACTACGAGTAGAGTAATTTTAATCCAGTTCCATGTATGAGGTTCGGTATATCCGCTTAATAAGAGGAATAAAAGAACAGATAGAATCCCAAGTAATAATGTTCTGGGAAAACTAATTGATTTTAACTGCTCGATAATTATTTTAGGAGAAAAACATGGGCAAGCTTCCTCATCGTGAACTTCAAAACCATGCAGTTCAAACTTTACGGAAAAATTTAATTTTCTTATAATGATATCGGTTAAATAACCAACAATTAAACCAATTACTGCAATTAAAACCGTTAATAGTATTGCATGAAGTGGAAAAAGAGATAACATAACATAAGCTTCATCTCCGCTTGTTGCTATCATCGCTGCTACTAATGTTCCAAAGCTAACTACACCATGCGTATAAAGTGAAACAATTGTAAAAGCGCCAAGACATCCTGGAATAGCACCGAGTAATATCCCTAATAAATATTGCCCAAATTTACTTTTGCTAAGCCTATTCTGCCAACTACCTCTGGTCATCACGTTTATATATTCTATCAGAAGCATCATAGTGAAAACGAAGCTGGTGATAACAATTGCATGGTTTAGTATATGGGGTATTTCTTCAAACATTCTATAGATAAATTAGTCAGTGAAATTAAATAATATTAAAATCAAATTTACTGCATTAAATAGTAAAATCCTCATTGAATGATTTAAGAATTTTCTAAATTTATTTAAAAAATAAGATATCTTATCATACTTAAATTTAATAATTATTTTATTATGATCGAAAAAGAGCAGCTCCCACATATTTTAAATTTAGTTGATGATGAAGCGGAGGAAGTGCGAAATCATGTTTTCAAAGATCTTACTGACTATGGGCTTGATCTTGAAAATGATCTATTTGAATTTGCTGATATAATAGATAAAAGAAACTTAGATATTATTGATCCAATAATTAAAAATAATCGAAGGAAATGGTTAAAAAATAATTGGTCCATCTGGTTTAATATTGTTGATGAATTTGAGAAGATAGAAAGCGTAATGAGTTTGATCTCAAAGTTTCAGCTTGGATATTTTAAACAAATTGATCTATCTCGGAGATTAGATCAAATTTCGGAGGATTTTAAAAATAGATATCCTTATGGAAATGAATTGGATTTAGCGAATTATTTATTCAAAGTACTGGATCTAAGAGGAGACAAGCAAGATTATTATTCGCCCTATAATAGTAATTTGTACTATAGTCTTGAAGAGGGAAAGGGGCTGCCAATTACCTTAGCACTGATTTTTATTCTAATCGGAGAGCGGTTGGGATTTAATGTTTCCGGTTGCAATTTCCCAGGGCATTTTATGGCTAAAGCTGTTGTAGATGGTGAAGTAATTCTAATAGATTGTTTTAATAATGGTAGAATAATTTTTGAGTCAGAGCTAAAAGATATAAGTGATAAATCTCATCAAACAATATTGAAAATTGTTCATTCAGAAATTGATCCTGATACAATTATAAAGCGTGTGCTGCGCAATCTTATAAATGCATACAAAGAGAAAAAAGACTCACCAAATCTTCATGTAATCTCAGAACTTCTAACTACAACCCCTTGGAAGTAATTATTCCTCAATTTTATTGAATAATCTTACAAATTGAGTGTTAACTGAATACAACATTTTATCAAAAAATGGTTTAAGATTTCAATTTTGAGTATTTTAAAACATTAAAATTTATTAATAGTAAATTATTTAAAATAAAATGGGAGAACAATAATGCCAGTAGTATCAAATGAGAAATATTGCGAAATGCTTGATAACGCAAAGAAAAATAAATTTGCTTATCCGGCAATTAATGTAACATCAGAAGCTACAGCAAATGCCGTGTTAGAAGCTTTAGCTGAAACTAAGTCAGATGGAATAATCCAAGTCAGTACTGGTGGTGGTGAATTCGCATCAGGTATAGCAGTGAAGGATGCAGCACTTGGTGCCATATCAATTGCTCAGCATGTACATTTAGTTGCCGATCGGTATGATATAAATGTAGCTCTTCATACAGACCATTGCCAGGCTAATAAGGTTGAACCATTTTTAAAACCCTTACTTGCTGCATCACGAGAGAGAGTTGAGAAGGGGATGATGCCATTGTTCCAATCACACATGTTTGATGGCTCAGCCCTACCATTAAAGGAGAATATGGATATTGCGGTTGAACTGTTAAAAGAATGTAAAGAACTCGGAATTATTCTAGAAGTTGAAGCTGGTGTTGTTGGTGGTGAAGAAGATGGTGTTAGTAATGAAGATGCACCAGCAGAAAAATTATATACAACTCCAGAAGATATGATTGAAGTATATGAAAGATTATCAGAAGTAGAAGGTGGACGCTATATGTTTGCTGCAACTTTTGGAAATGTTCATGGTGTTTATAAGCCAGGTAATGTAAAATTGCGACCAACAATATTAAAAGATGGTCAGGCAGCAGTAATCGCAAAACATGGTGAGGAAGCTTCATTTGATTTAGTATTTCATGGCGGTAGTGGTTCATCGTTGGAAGAGATACGAGAAACTCTTGATTATGGTGTAATCAAAATGAATGTTGACACAGATACACAATATGCTTTCACTCGTCCAATTGTAGAACACATGTTCAAGAATTATGACGAAGTTTTAAAAGTTGATGGTGAAGTTGGAAATAAAAAAATGTATGATCCCCGCGGATATCTTAAAAAAGCTGAAACAGCAATGAAAGAAAGAGTAATTGAAGCCGTAAAAGATCTTCGTGGTGAAAACACAACATTAGGTGTGTAAACACTATCGATAATTAAAACCTCCGAGGTTTGAAGTTGCAGTTAAAAAGCAAAAACCTCGGAGGTTTCAAAGTCCCCAATTCATTAATCCTATCAAGCAATTATTTTCAACCTTTCATCTTAAAAAGATAGTAAGTATTAATTATTTTTCATTATATTTATTTGTGACGACTATCTGTTAGGATTAGAATCGAGTTTAACTTGTTCTGACATCATCTTTTTTTAATAAATACAGGAGATCCCATGGCAAAAGTAGTTATAATTGGTGCAGGTTTTGCTGGACACACCGCGGCTCTCTATCTTGGTGATGCACTCGGAAAGGACCATGACATTACAGTTGTAAATCGTCAAGATTACTTTTCCTACATCCCTTCTTGGGTGTGGGTTGGTATTGGGCATATGGAACCAGAAAAAACAATATTTCCTCTTGAACCTGTTTACAAAAAACTAAATATTAATTTAATTCATGGAAAAGCAACTGAAATTCATGCTGATAACCAATTTGTAATTGCTGAGAAAGAACCGGATAATCAAATTGTAAAATTAGAGTATGATTATCTTCTAATTGCAACTGGTCCTAAATTAAATTTTGATGCTACTCCAGGTCTTGGACCAAAAGGACATAGTTATTCAATATGTACTTTAGATCATGCAATTGCTTCAAGAGATAAATATTTAGAAGTAGTTGAACGAATGAAAAAGGGGGAAAAACAAAAAATTGTTATTGGGACTGGTCATCCTGGTGCAACTTGTCAAGGTGCAGCCTTGGAGTATATTACAAATATTCATAAGGATCTATTGAAGCAAGGAGTCAGGGATAAAGCAGAAATGGTTTACTTCTCAAACGAGAGAGCATTAGGGGATTTTGGAGTTCGAGGTTTGCATGCAAAATACAAAGGCAAAGTTACTTCAAGTGAAGAATTCATTGGAGCGATATTTAAACATAATGATTTCAAAGTGGAAGTGCAGCGTGGTGCAAAAGAACTTGATGAGAGAAGAATACTCTGGGAAGATTTCAATGGTAATTACGGTGATACCGAATATGACTTCGCAATGCTTGTACCTCAGTTTCTTGGGCAGCCGTTTAAGTATGTTGGTAAAGAAGGGGAGGATATCAGCAATAAGATAGCTAATCCTGCTGGCTTTATTCTTGTTGATGGAATTTACGGTTTAGATTATCCAACACTTATTGAAACTCCAAGTGCATGGCCTGCTGTTTATCAAAATAGAACTTATAAAAACATTTTTGCTGGTGGAATTGCATTTGCCCCTCCGGGTCCTATTTCTCAACCGCATAAAACTCCGAATGGAACAATGATTACAGCAGCTCCCCCAAGGACGGGAATGGTTTCCGGTATAATTGGAAGGGTAATTGCAAAGAATATTATTGATCTTGTTAAGAAGGGAAGAATGACTCATCATGAAAGAATGACGCAAATGGCAGCAGCATGTATTGCTTCAATGGGTGATTCATTGTGGGATGGTTCAGCTGCAACAATAATGATGTATCCTGTAGTCCCAAATCTTCGTAAATTCCCTAACGAGCATGGACGAGATATGTTTGTTACACATATGGAAATGGGATTAGCGGGTGCATGGATGAAGCGAATGATACACACAACATTCATTCACAAGTTGAAAGCAAGAGCCGGATGGAAATTAATTCCGGAATAGAAAGGAGTATTATATATAATGGAAATATCTAAAAAAGAATTCAAAATGATGAATAATAAATTCATTCAATTTTTCAGGTTTATAATTTTAAACTTGAAAATATTAAAAGCTGTTGATGTGAGTAAAAGAGCTTAGTAGAAAATAATAGCTGCTAGGGCACAGAGACATAAAGAGAAAGGTAAGGAGCGAATCAGGCGATTCGCTCTACAAAAGTTGAATTAGAAACCCGATTTTATAATCGGGTTTCTTTTTAAAGATCTAAGCATTATAAGTTGATGAAGCTGTTGTCCCACCTCTACCAGTCCAATTTGTATGGAAAAACTCACCACGAGGTTTATCAATTCTTTCATAAGTATGAGCTCCAAAATAATCACGCTGAGCCTGTAAAAGATTAGCCGGCAATCTATCGTTTCTATATCCATCAAAATAATTTAATGCTGTTGACATTGCTGGAATCCAAATCCCGTTAGTTACTGCTGTAGAAACTACATTTCTCCAAGCTTCTTGAGCATCTAATATTTTTTCTTCAAAGAATGGATCAAGTAGCAGATTCGACAATTCCGGATTATTATCAAATGCTTCTTTTATCTTACCAAGGAAAACCGAACGGATAATACAACCACCTCTCCACATTAGGGCAATTCCACCATAGTTCAAATTCCAATCATATTCCTTGGCAGCATATTTCATAAGGACATAACCTTGTGCGTAAGAAACTATTTTAGATGCAAATAATGCTTTTTTAAGATTTTCAATAAATTCTTTTTTATTCCCATCAAATTTAGGGGTTGGTCCGCTTAATGCTTTTGATGCTTCTACTCTTTCATCTTTCATCGCTGAGAGAGTACGAGCAAAAACTGCTTCACCAATAAGAGTTAGTGGAATCCCAACATCAAGTGATGCAACAGCAGTCCATTTACCAGTACCTTTTTGTCCCGCAGTATCCAATATCTTTTCGACAAGTGGGGATCCGTCTTCATCTTTATAAGCCAGTATGTCACGAGTAATCTCGATTAAATAACTATCAAGTTCACCCTCATTCCATTCTTTGAAAACTTCATGCATCTCATCATGACTCATTCCTAAAAGGTCTTTCATAATTTGATAAACTTCCGTAATCAATTGCATATCGCCATATTCAATTCCATTATGAACCATCTTCACGAAATGTCCGGCACCATTCTCTCCAACCCAGTCACAACAAGGTGTTTCGTCCTCTACTTTTGCTGCAATTGACTGAAATATTGGCTTCACTTCATTCCAAGCAGTAACAGATCCGCCCGGCATAATTGAAGGACCAAGAAGAGCACCTTCTTCGCCGCCTGAAACTCCGGTTCCAATATATAAAAATCCTTTTTCCTCAACATATTTTGTGCGTCTTATTGTATCCGGGAAATGGGAATTACCACCATCAATAATGATATCCCCTTCTTCAAGATATGGAATTACTTGTTCAATAAAAGCATCAACAGGACCACCAGCTTTAACCATAATCATAACTTTACGAGGTCTTTCAAGGGAATTAACAAATTCTTCTACGGAATAAGTCCCGATAATATTTTTCCCTTTACCTCTTCCATTTACAAAATCGTCAACCTTTGATGTTGTTCTATTATAAACTGCTACAGTATAACCGTGACTTTCCATGTTAAGTACTAGGTTTTCTCCCATTACTGCAAGTCCAACTAACCCGATGTCTGCTTTGCTCATTTAATAAATCTCCTATTTATTTTTTATTGTTTAAATTTTTCTTTATATGCCCACAAACCCAGAGCTGGATTAGAGATATAAAATATTTCTTTCCCGTCAGGCATAATATTAAATCCGTCTTTTAATATTTCTGGATTATATTTCTTTTTCATCTCAATTAAATCAGCATAATTAAAATTCACACTTTCAATATCCTCTTTTGAAATATTTCCAGGACAGTATGTTATCTTAAATCTATTCTCTGATGATCCGTGAATAAGGTGAGCTGCTGCACTTAGGTTACTTTGAAGATCGTCGTTCTCATCAACAAGTCTTAGTATTTCTGGAGTTGTTAAGTAACCATATTTTCTTATCAGTCTGTCAATGTCAGGGTCTTCTCCGAATTCTTTTAGTCCTGGTGCAAGAATGATAAGTTCACCATCATCAGCAATAGCCATGCGAGTTCTGTATATGGCTTTATTTCCTAACCATGTACTTTTAAATTCTTCGGGATCTAAATAAACAACAATCTTATCTAGTGGCTGTTCAAGCATCTCAAAGTTGACCTCGAGTGATAATTTGGCTGCGAGATCAAAACATTCATAATCATCGCCAATGAATAATCCTCTCATAACTAGATCATTATTCTTATCTTTACCAATGACAGTTTGTACATAAATAATCGGCAGATCATTAGCAAAATGTTCTGAGGCATAATTTAGTACATTACGCACAGGTGTATTAGCTCTACCCATCATTTTTTCCATTCCATATGCAGCACCTAGAAAATGGCTTTTATTAATCCCTTCCTGTCCGCCTGTTCCGACAAAAATGTTTTTATTATAATTTGCCATCCCGACTACTTCGTGAGGGACAACTTGTCCGATCGATAAAATTAAATCATGTTCACCGTTGACCAAAAGTTTATTTACCTGCGCAGGCCAATCGAAACTGACTTTCCCGTCTGACACTTTGTTAACAAAATCTGCTGGTACTCTTCCCAATGTGACAAGATCATTTTTCCATTTGTGAACTCTGAATAAATCACGGGGGATATCTCCAAACATTTTAGAAATTTCATTTTCAGTCATTTCAAAATGAGTTCCCAATGCAGGGAGGATATCTGTTAGTTTATTTCCATAGTATTCATAGGTATACTGAGTAAGTTCACCAGCTTTTGAATGATAACGTGTAAAATCGGGAGGAATTGCAAGCACTCTTTTTTTATCACCAAGTTTTGCAAGTGCTTCGTAAAGTCCGTATTTCATTCCCCCGAGGGTAATAACTGTATTTTTTGAACCTTTTGCATACAACAACATAACGTATTTCTCAAATATTTTTCAATAATATACAATTGTTATCAAAAATCATTTATTGATAACAGAACATAAGATAATTACCTTTTCACTCTAGCATTGCCTTCCCAAATACTCCAAACCATTTCTTCATCGGCAGGTTGTGCATAATCTGTAAGGAAGGTTGTGGCCAAAGCACCAGAAGCCCAACCAAATTGAATCCATTTTTCTGGTTCCCAATCTCTAAGAATTCCGTAGAGCATTCCACCTACAAAACCATCACCACCGCCAATTCTATCTAACACATTTATTTCACGAGGTTTAACAACATGCCAATTTTCATTTTCTAACATAATTCCACCCCACAAGTGTGTATTTGTATTAACTACTTGGCGAAGTGTAGTAGCGAAGATAGAAGCATTTGGAAATGTTTTTTTAACTCTTTCAATCATCTCTTTGAAACTATCAATTTTTTCATCTATTCCTTCTCCTCCGGCTTCAGGTCCTTCAATACCAAAACATAATTGGAAGTCTTCTTCATTCCCAACCAATACATCTGAAACAGAAGCAATTTCAGTAAAGGTTTCTCTTAACTCACTTTCACGTCCTTTCCAAAATGAAGCTCTGTAATTCAAATCAAATGAAATTCGTGTCCCGTACTTTTTAGCACTTCTAGCTAGTTCCAAACAGAATTTACTAGTTTCGGGGGAAAGTGCAGCAATTAATCCTGAAAGATGCATGATCTGTATACCTTCTTCACCAAATATTCTTTCAAGGTCAAAATCATCAACACTTAATGAGCGTCCTACTTCTCCTGCTCTATCATTATGTACACGTGGTCCACGTGAACCGTAACCGCTGTCAGCAATATTAAATTGATGTCGATATCCCCAAGGATCTCCTTGTTCAACATCCATTCCCTCAAAATCCATATGACGAGCTTTAAGATTACTTTTTATTAATTTCGAAACTGGACTACCCTTAACAAATGAGGTTAATACTTTTACTGGTAATCCAAGATATGAAGAAATACTTGCTACATTTGTTTCTGCACTTGTAGTTTGCATTTTAAAAGTATCACTACTGTGAACAGGTTGTCCATTTACGGGTGTTATTCTTACTCCTATACTAGTAGGTACTAGCAATGAATATTTACAATCTTTTTTTAATTCTATTGACATAATCACTCCAAAAATAAATTACAAGTTAAAAGTTACAGGTTTAAGGTAGCAAGTATCCAGAATCTAGTATCCGGTCAAACTCCACTATACGCATTAAATCCTCCATCTACCGGAATAACAACTCCGGTAACGAATTTTGATAGATCTGATAACAGATAAAGTGTTGTTCCTATTAGATCATCTATCTCTCCAAATTTACCCATGGGGGTACCATCTAGAATTTTCTTTCCTCGAGGAGTTAATTGGTTTGTTTCTTTATCGTATAACAAAAATCTATTCTGATTTGTAACAAAGAATCCTGGCGCAATAGCATTAACTCTTATATTTGATTTTGCAAAATGTACCGCAAGCCATTCGGTAAAGTTATTAATTGATGCTTTGGCGGCAGAATAAGCTGGAATTTTAGTTAGCGGTTTAAATGCATTCATTGAAGAAATATTAAGAATTATTCCTTGCTTACTTTTAACCATGTCTTCAGCAATAACCATTGTTGGGATTAAAGTGCCTTTAAAATTCAGATTGAATACCCAATCGAAACCTTCAATATCAAGCCCAAAAAATGTTTCCTTTAAATCAACACCTTCTTCAATAAATTCAAAATTCGTGGTAGCTTTTGGCGAGTTTCCACCAGCTCCGTTTATTAAAAAATCAACTCTTCCGAATTCTGATTTAACTTTAGTATAAGCTTCTTTCATTGATTCTAGACTAAGAACATCAGCTTTAAGGCCAATTGCGTCAACACCAAAATCATTCCTGATGTTTTCTACAGCTTTTAGCGCAGTTTCTTCAACAATATCCAATATGGCTACTTTGATGCCAACGGAAGCAATACCTCTGGCCAATGCTTGACCTATAACACCGCCTCCACCAGTTATTATACAAGTTTTTTCTTTCAAATTGTCAAATGACATTTCCTTCATTGTATTTCCTTAATTGATTAATCCAAAATATTTAGGTAATGCTAAACTGAGTTCAGGTAAATATGACACAAGTAAAAGAGAGAGAATCATTGCAGCAAATAAGGGCAGTAACGGTTTGATTACATTTTCAATTTTTGTGTTTGCTACGCTGCATCCTACAAAAAGCACACTGCCTACTGGCGGTGTGCAAAGACCTATACTTAAGTTCAGCACCATCATAATTCCAAAATGAACAGGGTGCATCCCTAAAGAGGTGGCAATTGGTAAAAATATTGGAGTAAAGATCAATACAGCAGGTGTCATATCCATAAATGTTCCTACTGCTAGAAGAATGATATTAATTATCAATAAGATCAGGATTGGATTATCTGTTAATTCTAATAAAAATGCTGTAATATTTTGTGGAATATTTTGATATGCCATTACCCATGACATTGCCATTGATGCAGCAATTAATAACATAACAATCGCTGTTGTTGCTGAACTGTCTAATAAAATTTTAGGTAACTCTTTCAATCTAACTTCTTTATAAACTACTACAGATAAGATAAATGTATATAATACAGCAACTGCCGAGGCTTCTGTTGCTGTAAAGTATCCTGCCACAATTCCACCAATGACAATTATTATTAAAAGAAGGCTGGGAATAGCATCGAGTAATTTTACAACAGCATATTTAAGATTTAATTTATCTCCAACCGGATATTTATGCTTGAATGAATAAACACCCGCAACAAGCATTAATGATAATCCTACAATTATTCCAGGGATGTAACCAGCAATAAATAAAGCTGCTATTGATGCACCACCACTCGCGAGTGAGTAAACAATTAAAATATTGCTTGGTGGAATTATTAAGCCGGTAGTGGCAGAAGTGATATTCACTGCAGCGCTGAAATCTTTATCGTAACCCTCATTCTCCATGCGCTCACCCATAAATCCGCCAATTGCCGAAGCTGCAGCTACAGCCGAACCAGAAATTGCTCCGAAAAACATAGCAGCCAAAATATTGACAAATGCTAAACCGCCTGGAAGTCTACCAAGAATAACTTTGGCAAAGTCAATAAGTCGTTTAGCAATACCGCCTCTGTTCATCAATTGACCTGCCAGTATAAAGAACGGAATTGCTAGTAGAGCAAAGCTGTCTAATCCAGTGGCCATCCGCTGTGCAACAGTTGTAAATGTTGCTAGTGAATCTATACTAAGGAGCATTGTAAGTGCTGCGGAAATACCAATACTGTATGAGATTGGAACTCCGATTGCTAAAAGAAGGATAAAACTAATTACTAATATCAATACACCTGCTAATTCCATATAGTTACCATTTTAATAGTTGGTTATTAACTTATTTATCTTTGGATTGTTCAATAATGTTTGTAATTGAGTAAAACATAATTAAAATCCCACTCAAAGGAACAACTGTATAGACCCAACCTAATTGTATCTGTAGTGCTGCAGAAATTTGTTCAAGATAAAGTGTCAGTGAAACTAAATTTAATCCACCAATAACTAAAACAAATAAAGCAAAGAGAAATATACTAGTGTGAATCACATATTCAAGATTACGTTTTAACTTAGGTCTAGTTTTATTAAGTAGGTAATCAATTGCTAAATGCATATTTTGTCCAGTAACATATGCTGCTCCTAATAATCCAAGCCAGATAAGCAGATATCTAGCTAATTCGTCTGTAAAAGAACTAGGATCGTTCATTATAAACCGAGTGAACACCTGCCATAAAACATTTAACACCATTAATGCCATGAGAATGATTACAAAGTATTGAATTACTTTGTCGACTTTAATTTTTAATTTCAACATTTTTTTTGAACCTGTTAATTTCTTGTAAAAGATCATATATATCGGGTTTATTTTTGTATTCATGATAGAGCGATTGAATTTTTTTAACGAAGGGCTCTTTATTAGGATGAATAATTTTTACTCCGGCTTTTTGAACTTCTTCTAATGCATGTTGTGATGCTTCTTTCCAAATTGTCCTTTGATAAATTGCTGATTCATCAACAGCCTCCTGAAGCCATTGCTGTTCTTCTGGACTCAATGAATTCCATATTTTTGTACTTATTATTAATACATCCGGAACTGCTGTATGTTCGTCTAGAGAATAATATTTACAAACTTCGTAATGTTTTGATAAATAAAAACTAGGAGGATTATTTTCTGCTCCGTCAACTACACCTTGCTGTAATGCTGTATATAATTCGCCCCAAGCAATAGGTGTTGCTGATCCACCTAAAGAATTTACAAGTTTTACAGAAGTTTGGCTTTCTTGTGTCCTGATCTTTAAGCCATCCAAATCTACAGGAGAATTCACAGGTTTATTGATAGTGTAGAAACTTCTACTCCCAGCATCGTAATAACACATACCTCTTAAAAGATACTTCTCGCTGCTAACTAAAATTCGTCTCCCAATTTTGCTATCTAAAACATCATATCCATGTTGTTCATCCCTAAAAATATAAGGAAGACTAAAAACAGTAAAAAGTGGTGAAAAATTTTCCATTACACTTGCAGAGATCTTTGTCATTCCTAAGCTACCAATTTGAAGTAGCTCAACACACTGACGTTCAGTACCAAGCTGCTGACTTGGATAAATGGCCACTTGGAGATTACCATGTGATTTTTCTTTCACCTTTTCAGACATAAATTCCATCGCCTTATGAACCGGGTGTGTAGGATCCAAACCATGCGCTAATTTTATTACTTTAATATCACTATTTGTAGTACATGAAACTGCAATGAATGATATTATAATAATTAAGAATTTAAATACTTTTCTTTTCATGTGAGATTCTCATCATTTATAATTTATATGCTTTTTTCACCAAACCATTGGCTAGTTGATAGCTAAGTTCTAAAGCTTCTTCCATTTCAACTATATGTTGAGATACGAGTCCAGCTAAGAAATTTGAATCAACCCTTCTAGATAGATCATGACGTGCAGGGATTGATAAAAAGGCTCTAGTATCATCATTAAATCCTACCGTATTGTAAAGACCAGCAGTTTCGGTTACCATTTGCCGATACCTTGTCATTCCTTCAATGCTGTCATGAAACCACCAAGCTGGACCAAGTTTTAGTGCAGGATAATGCCCGGCTAATGGAGCAAGTTCACGTGAATAATTTGATTCATCAAGAGTGAAGATTATGATGGTTAAATTTTGATCATTTCCATATTTATTAAGTAGTTCGTGTAAATTATTTGTGTACTCAGTTTGGACTGGTATATCGCATCCTTTATCAAGTCCAAACTTATTAAAGATCATTTGATTATGATTTCTGAATGATCCGGGATGAATCTGCATTACAAGTTCATCTTCAGAACTCATTCTTGCCATTTCCATTAACATGTTTGCGACAAATAAATTTTCATCCTCAATAGTTGCATTACCTTTCATAGCGCGTTGAAAAATTGTATTAGCGTCAACTTCTGAAAGCTTATGGGTGAAAGGAGAGAGAATTCCTTGATCTGTAGCTACTGCACCCATCTGTTTGAAAAATTCTCTTCTGTTCTCAATTGCTTTGATGTAACTTTTATAATCTATTACATCAATACCAGATACTGAACTGAGTTTGTTGATTTCATCTTTCCAATTAGCTGCTAAGATATTAACAACAGCATCCGGTCTAAAACTTGGGATGACTTTACCATTCCAATCTGATTCTGCAATTTGCTTATGGTATTCCAAACTGTCAGAAGCACCATCAGTTGTTGATAAAACTTCTATATTGAATTGGTTAAACAATGTACGTGGTAAAAATTCCGGAGTTCCCAGTTTTTCTGAAATGTGATCATAAATCTCTTGTGCATTGTTTCCACTTAATTTTTCTGTAATTCCAAATACATCTTCGAATTCATGTGCTAACCAAGCGCCGGTTGGGGTCCCGGCGTAAAGATAGAAGTGATCACCGAATATCTGCCAAATTTTTCTATGATCTGTTTCAACGACTGAACCATCTTGTGCAGGAATACCAAGTTCTTCAAGTGTAATTCCCTGTGAGTAGAGCATTCGGTATATATAATGATCAGGAATTATAAACAATTCAGTAGGTGAGGGGAATGGAGTATTTTTAGCAAAAATTCTGGGATCAACATGTCCATGAGGACTAATGATTGGTAGATCTTTAACCGAAAGGTATAGATCATTCGCAATTTCTCTTACCTGTGGATTTGGATCAAAATATCTGTTAGGATTTATCATATCGACTTTTCAAGTTAATTTATAAATGGTATTAGATGTTTACCGAAGTGATCGGTAAGAAATTTATCATGTAGATCTTCATTTTCATTTAAACAATTTAGAATCTTATCCTTAAACAAATAATTACCTTTATCATCTTTATCGGTTAATACTAATCCAAAGGTTACATGAAATACTTGACGAGCATCATTCTGATTTAATAAATCAGCTAGTTCTACATTACTATATGAATCAGCAGCTTTTATTTTATTCAAATCAGCCGAAACATGATAAGTCTTTTTTTGCTCCTCGTAGTTCTTTCTTGCAAAATCAAGAATTACTCTTAACAATTGTGGATCAGTATTTGCGACTACTCGTAAAGCTTCAAGGTAACTTGTACCAGCTGTTTTAACATGTGTAAAACCTTTATTCAACGAACCAATAACACGATAAACACCAAACTTATCACTTCCAGAATGAAGACTTATTTTATATGTTCCGAAATAATTAGCAATAGCAATATGTTTTAGATATTCTTGCTTAAAGATTTCAAGATCACCTTTGTAATCAATCCCTTTTTCAAAATCCCCAATAAATCTTGGTGCAAGACTAACCAATTCAACTTCTGATTTGATTAATTCATTAGAAATGAAAAAATGTTCAAAAGGAGATGTAACAGAATCGGTTTCATCAACAGATACTTCTACTTCGAATTCTCCATCCGGTAGTGTTTGTGCTAAATGATTAAACAACTTTCTAATATGCTGGATTGCTGCACCATATTTAACAATGGCTTTTAATGTGTCAATTTTACTTGGAGATAGATTGAAGTTGTCATCAACAGTAAAAATCTTTCCACTATAAAGTGCAAGAGCATCTTCTTTCCCAAGATGATTATGTTGAGTAATATATTTTTCCAATTCAGGTTCATTCATTGAATCAGCTTCATTTACAACGTGATCTCCAGGATCGAATGTGAACATTTTGAAACCAGCTTGTACCATATAATCAATATCTTCAGTAGTTTTTAAGTGATCTGCATCAGCACCGAATCCTTTGGTCCATCCCTCTTGAATAACAGCCCAAACAGCAGCATCCATAACTTCTTCTGCTGTACGCTCTGTTCTTGTCAGCTCTCTAATAGATTGCTGTGCAAGTACAGGGAAAAAATCCTCATTGTATTTAAGGGAACGAATATGTGCTGAGTTTGCTAATCCTAATCTATCACCATATCCAAATGAATTTTGCAATCCAACAACAACAGGATTTGTAAATGGAAATATTTCTTGAATAACCTCTGCATTCTTATGATTAAGTTTGCATTTTTTGATGTTTAAGTTTTCTTCGCTTGGCTGTGGATCACCATAAAAC
Organism: Bacteroidota bacterium; assembly: GCA_039714835.1. Taxonomy (GTDB): domain Bacteria; phylum Bacteroidota; class Ignavibacteria; order Ignavibacteriales; family Melioribacteraceae; genus SZUA-22. The sequence goes on from JBDLIN010000018.1 coordinate 19,568, forward strand.
ATTTCAAAGATCTTACTTTTCTCTTTTATTGAAAGTATATAAAGAAATTTATTTCCTTTTTCTTTTACAATAAAAATATAATTATCGTTCTTAAAAAAGATAGAATTTTGATAGATTTTCAAAAATATCCTACCCACCTTTAATTCTATCAGATTATTAGATAGATATTCTTTTTGACTTATTAATTTGTCTAATTCTGTTTTGGCCATTTTATTCTCATTTTTATCAATACTTAAATTATCTTTTTAATGCAGGTTTCATTCATTATTAAATCTGTATCAATCTTTATTTTTCGTGGTAAAAATTTCTTGCCTTGGTCAATATTATCTATAATCACCTCAAAGGCTTTTACTCCTATATCATTAATTTGCAAATCCACATAACTCAACTTTGGTTTAATATATTTATTTATAGAACTTTGACCAAATGCTATAATGTCAATGTCCTGCGGAATTTTTAAGCCGATTTTTTTTGCAGCATTATAAACACCTAAAGCAACTGGAAATGTAACCGTAAATATTATTTCTGGAAGATTATTGCTCCTGTATAATTCCATAAATCCATTAAATCCATCCTTTTCACTAAAACCACCAAAGCTAATCAGTTTTTTATTTAATGGAATTTTATACTTTTTCAGTGCCTTTTTATATCCTGTATATCGCTCTCTTCCGATATTAACATTCTGCCAGCCGCCAATATGCCCAATATTTTTATAACCATTTTCTATTGCTTTTTCAACAGCGGTGAAAGCACCCAGCACATTGTTAATAGTAACTGAACTGAATTTATCATCATCAGTTGTTCTATCGAAAAAGACTATTGGAAGGTCTATGGAATGGATTTTAGAAAACATATCGAAATTGTTTGTTTGCTCACAAACGGAAATAATTATACCATCTACTCTCATAGCTAACATAGTTTCTAGGTGCTTTCGTTCCTTTTCAGTATCCTCCTGTGAAACAGCTAGAATAATATTATAGTCGCTTTTGAAAGCGCAATTATATATCGAATCGATAATTTGAGCAAAGAATGAATTAGCAATTGCAGGGACAATCACTCCAATTGTGGAGGTCTTTTTTGCTGATAGATTCCGGGCTGCAAGATTAGGAATATATCCCATTTTCTTAGCAGTTTTCTTAATTAGTTCAGCAGTGGATTTTGAAATATCCGGATGATTACGAAGTGCCTTAGAAACAGTTACTTTAGTAACATTTAATTTATCAGCAATACTTTGTAGCGTTATTTGTTGTTTTTTTAACAATATAGTAACCGGTAACTTTAACGGTTACTAATATAAAAGATTAATAATTAAAGTCCAAGTCAAATAGTTGTAAATATTTAAAACATAGATTATTTATTTACCCTTTTATAATCTGAAATGAACTCATCAAGAAGTGAATTTATTGATACTTTTAATTCCAGATCAAGGTCTTTCTCAGCAGCGAATGAAACATCATCTCTCTCCCAAGTGATAGCTCCATAATTAACAACATTGTTTCGCAGCAGTTTTGCATCTTGTATAAAGCGAAGAATCACTGAGTAAGAATAAACTCCGCTATTCCCTTTTTCGTCAACTTTAACTGAAACTTCGAGATTTGGAGCTCCTTTGAGACCACGAGCATCTGAAAAATCAACAGTTTTAATTTTGGCTCCTTTTAAAGATATTTTCACAAATTTTTCAATTTCTGAAACTGTCAATTTATTATTCCATTGATCTCCCTCAAAATCCCAAACATAAACACCAAACTTTGATAATTTTGAAATTGCTTTCAATTGATGCATCTCATACTCATCAACAGTTTGTGCAGTTAAAGATGGAATGACAAAAATAAATGTGAATAGTAGTGTGGTTAATATTTGAATATTTTTCAATTTAGATCCTTATTAATATTTTATAAATATTTAAATTTTTATTCCGGTTCACCCGATTCTTCTTCTATTTTTTTATTGGCTTTAACTTCCACTCTATGTTCTATTGCATTTTTTTGATCTTTAGTATAAAATTCATTGGTAGCACCATACATGAGAGTCATCAAACTGCCACCGCCTCTTTTCAATTTTAAAGCTAGCCAAACAAATAAGCTCACTACTGCAATTATCAGAAAAACAGCTAAGATCAACTCAAATGAATCATTCATTTAATTTATAATTAATTACTGGGTTTTTTTAGCTGCTGTCCAGGTCCCTTCCATACCACTTCCTTCCCAAGCACCTGAGCCAGCTTCTGGAGCAATAGAACCAGAGATATTTCCTACAAGATCTCCCCCGGAAAAAATTGATCCGTTCAATGTTCCATCCTCAATTATTTCTCCCGAGAAATATACTTCATGATTTTCTCCATTAACATTAATATTTTGAGCAAAGGAAAAAGTTAAATCATTCTTTATTAAAAAATCAAATTCGGATGTAACGTCTCCACTGAACTTTAAGTGCCACTTTCCGGAATACATTTCTTGTGGTGTTTGGCTGCATCCAAATGTAAGAATTATTGAAAGTAATACTACAGAAAAGACTTCTCTCATTTTAAAACCTTATAAAAAATGAATTGTTAATATATAATAAAATAAGTATCTACAATTTATAATTTTTGAAATTCTTTTGTTGCTCAAAATTTTAATAGCTCTATGAATCAAAATAAAAATCAATTTGAACTAATTGCAAAAACATTTTTTGGATTAGAAGATGTTTTAGCTGAAGAAATTACTTTGCTTGGAGGAGAAAATATTTTCAAGCATAATCGTGCAGTTAGCTTTACTGCCGACAAAGAGTTAATGTATAAATGTAATTATAGGTTAAGGACTGCTCTAAGAATCCTTAAACCAATAATGAAGTTTAACGTTAGAAGTACTAAAGCATTGTACAGGTCTGTAAAGGAATATAAATGGGAAAAAATATTTAGTGTTGATGAAACTTTCGCTGTTGATTCTGTAGTCTCCTCGGAATATTTCAAGCACTCAAAGTTTGCTGCGCTTAAATTAAAAGATGCAATTGTAGATAGATATCGGGCAAAATTTGGTAAACGACCTTCAGTTGATTTGGTTAATCCAAAGGTCAGAATTCATCTTCATATTTATAATGATCAGTGTACAATTTCATTGGACAGTTCTGGAGATTCCTTACATAAAAGAGGATACAGAATTGCTAAAACAATTGCACCTTTGAATGAAGCCCTCGCTGCAGGTATGGTAATGTTAAGTGGATGGGATAAAGAAAGTGATTTCATAGATCCTATGTGCGGTTCAGGGACAATACCGATTGAAGCAGCTTTGATAGCGCTTGATATTCCGCCAGGTTATTTAGGAAGACTATATGGTTTTCAAAATTGGAATGATTTTGATGAAAAGTTGTGGAAGAAAATAGAATCTAATTCAAGTGTTAAAAAGAAAATCAATATTAATATCATAGGCTCTGATAAATCAGAAAAAGCTGTTGAGGCAGCTCTTCAAAATATTAACAGAGCAAAACTTACTCCTTATATTAATATTCAAAGAAAATATTTCGATGACCAGAAACCGCAATCAGAAAATGGGATAATAATTACTAATCCACCTTACGGTGAGCGATTAAAAGAGGATCAAATATTCGATCTGTATAAAATGATTGGGGATACATTTAAGACAAACTTTACAGGTTTTGATGCTTGGATATTAAGTGCACATAAAACTGCAATGAAACATGTCGGTTTGAAAACCTCCAAGCGACTAACACTCTATAACGGTGCCCTTGAGTGCAAATTCCATAAATTTAGTCTTTATAAAGGAAGTAAAAAGTATAAAGATTAAAACGGAAGAAGATAAATTAACAACACAAATTAAAAGTATCCAACATCAAGTATCTAGTTTTTAATTAAGAATACTGATCTCAATTTTATTTTTATCACTTGTAGTAATTGTTTTAGAATCTTTTGTCCCGAACTTATATTCCTTAACTCTCCGTGCATCCATTCCAAGAGATAAAAGATAACCCTTTATAGCATCTGCTCTTTTTTGGAACAGAGAAAAGCTGTTATTACTCTGTTCGTTTTCATCCGCATAACCCTTAATTACGATAACCATATCAGGATTCTGAGCTAAGACTTGCGATGTATAATATAAACCGGGATAAGCATCTTGCTTTAATCTAGCGCTGCTGAAATCAAAATCTACAGTGACAAGAATCCACTCTTTTCCAGTCGGTGTAATCTCTTGAGCTTCAGTAGGGGCTTGTACAACAACTTCTTTAACGATTTCTTTTGGTAATCTTTTTACTATTAAAGAGTCTATCCTTGCATAAACAACGCTATCCGGAACAGTTCCTATCCCATCATACAAATTACATCTCTTTGAGGGTGCTCCTCTTGAAAAGTAGTACTGCGCACCAATATTAAATGACATAAAAGCATCAGTGTTGGCGCCAATAAGTCCATATCCAGCAGATCCATATCTTCCGTCAAAACCACTATTAGCTACCGAGTGAATTCCTAATTCTGTACTTAATTTCCATTTTTGATTAAAGCTGGCTTCAAAACCAACCCCTACATTGAATATCAGCTCAAGAAATGAACCATCATAATCTGGATCATCCGGATTGATAAGACTGAATGAATCAAATCCTAATCCTGCAGCCATATAAGGAGAGAATGTTCCGCATGGGATAAAATAATATATTAGATCGAAACTGCCATAAATACTGTTTGTGATAGTTTTTTCAGCTCCGGTGTTGAAAGTTCCCTCAAGATGAGAATACTTTGTTAAAAATCTAATGCCGGCTTGCTCAATAAAATTTCTTTGAATTGAAAGATATCCACCATAATTAGAATTAAGCATGCCAGTATTTGTACTAGTTAATTTAGGATAAGAAAGACCAAAACCGAGAGCCCAGCTATTTTCTGCAAGTTGTGCAGTGGTATTTAAACTTGTGAATAACGATAAAACAAATACAAGCTGTAAAATCCTTTTCATGATGATTCCACAATTATTATTCAAATCTATTGAAGTAATATACATAATTACCCTGCTTCGTAATTAAACATTTTTTTTATGATAGTCAATAGTTTGAAATTAATTAAGATATGAAGATTAAGGAAACTTAATAAAAATAATCACTCCGAAATAAGAGAAAGTTTGATCTTTTCCACTTTTGTATCTACATAATTTTTCTGTTTTTGAGTTAATTCTAGCATAGAGATTGTACTGAATTCTTCCAATGCTTCGTTATTTAACTCTAATGATAAAAGAAGATCAGCAAAGTATATTCGATCTTCGACAATTTTACTAACGTGTGGATATTTTCGATAAGTTTCTTTAGCAGCTATTATAGCCGATTCTTTGTAACCATTTTTAGCTAACTGTTTTGCCCCATTTATTTTTTTAACCCCGAGAGAATTAATTTTAATTTCAACTGTTTTATCAATATTGGCTTCTTCACCGTATACAGCGGTGTTTTTACTTAACTCATTATTGTTAGAAGGTTTAACATTTCGTATCTCCTCCATTGCTAAAGCAAGAAGAAGTTCATTAATAGTTATTTTCTTTAAATAACTTAGACCTAATGCAGAGTTTTCATCAAGTATAAATTTGCTGCCATCCTTATCTAATTGAATGAAAGAGTTGGATTCTGTTATTATCAAGTCATTATCGCTAAGGAGATCACCCTTTTTGAGTGGTGAAAATTCTTCATGTGTTCCTCTCTGAACAAGAACTTCTCCTCTTATCTTATCCACTTTAAATTGTTGAGAATAAACTAAAGTGCTAATAAACATTATTATAATTATTACCTGTTTCATTTTGTATTCCTAATAAATATCATAAATTACTACTTTGCTCTTAGCTAAACCATAATTTTCAATTGCTTCGGAATGAAATTTTTCAGCTCCAATTTCCCAAGCTGTATTAAAATCAGTAAGTGAAGTCGTTTCAATCGGAATCCAAATCTCATCTTTTTCAGAATTGTTTTTTCGCAGGAAGAATTTCTTATCATTTTTTGTAATAAGATTAGATTCTTCAGGCTCAAGTTTTGTATTTATAATTAAATTAACATGACTTATACCATCCTCAGAAATGTAATCTACAAATGCTGTTTGAATTCCAATGCTTTCTAGAATAGAACTAAAAGCTACACTTAGATCGTCACAGTCTCCGCCTTTAACTTCCATTGTCTGAGTGGGGAACTGAACGTATTCAACTGATGCCCGGGGATCTGAAACATACTGCATCTTTGAAACAAAATTATCGAATAATATTTTTATCCTATTAAAATCACGAACTGGTTGAGGAGTATCTTGAAGTGCTTGATAGTTTTCGCGCAAAATATTTTTTGAATAATGATTGGATTCTAAAATATCATGTTTTACAAAATATCTAAGGTTTTTTACCCTTCCATCCCAACTGTTTTTGTCATTAACTAAAATAGGTTTCTGGAGATTGTCATCAAATTCCTCGTAAATAGTTGAAAGATAAAAATCGACTTGAGATATCTCTCTTTTGTTATAATCAGATTTTGATTCAGAAATGATTGTAAAGAATTGAACATCTGTTGTATCACCAGGAGGGATTGTAATAGTAGGAGAATAAACAATTTCATCATTTGCCGCTTGAATAAAACTTGAAGGTTTTACGGAAATACTTTTATCAGAAATATTCACAACTTTTCCAATTGCAATAGGCTCGGTTAAATATTCTTCAGCAAAAGTTGGGAAGATCGCATTAATTATTTTAACATCAACAAATTCAACATTTTTTTCAGGCTTGAAATTCAGAGCAAGGTTAAAGTTTGCAGAGACTGAATTATAACTATACTGATTATTAATTATGTTGTGAATTCCATTATTCAATAGATCATCTGCCGGCATACTTCCTTTTCTCGGTTCAGAATAAATAGTTGCAGCAAGATTAAAATTGAGCGATTTATATGAAAAATTAAGTGATGGTTGGAATCCAGCAATAAAGGGCTTCTGATATTCATCATGAAAAATTAAAAATCCAAGTGCAAGGTTAGTATTAAATAAGTTTAATTTAATATTCGATCCAAGAATGAATGAGCTGCTTGTCTCAACATTTGTCAATAAATACAGGTTATTAATTGGCTCATAATCAATACTAAGAACAGCTCCTTTTTCAACATTTAATTCCAAATTTTGGTGATCAGTAAATCCGCCGGTTTCTCCTAGAATAAAAAGGTTGTATGAGTTCAAACTCAAAATCAAATTATTAAAAGGTTGATAGCTTACACCAACATCTCCCCGCCAATGTTCTTTGCTCCACTCATCAGTGATAGTTATTAATGTGTTTACAGAATCGCTGAAATAGAAATATATATTATCCTGGGAATATGACTGTTCAAAATATCTTAGTGAAAAACCGGCACTAAAATTAGATGTAAATTGATAATTATAACCGAATCCGAATTTTTCTGAGTAATTAAGATTTGAATTTAAAACTTTAACAGTATCACTGATTGTTACTAAAGTATCTGTGTTTAAGAGAAAACGCTTCCGAAAACCTGGTGAGTAGCGTGCATACAAATAATGATCACCTAGTTTTTTACCGATAGATGCTATCATAATATCAGATACAAATTCTGGTTCTTGAAACAAGGCTCCAGAAAATGTAAATTCCCAATCTATTGTTCTGTTAAAATTCATACTATTCCATTCAAAACTGTTTAACCTAAATTTGGAACTCAATAATTTTGAGTATCCACCATAGATTTCCAATGACTGTTGTGAGAAAGATTCAGACACAGTAATTAAAAAAACCAATAATATCATTGCTCTACTTTTAAGGAACATCAATTTTGATATTGTGAATGCTTTGTGCTACTACAACTTGATCAGTTGTACTTAGATTTACTGCAAACTTTTGTCTAACAAATGAAATTACCAACTGATTAAAACGACCATATGGAAATGTTTTCAATAGTGATTTTGGGATTGAAATTTCACCAGTATCTTTTACTCTAATTTTATAAAGAGGGAAAGGGCTAACATCAGTACTATTCATTCCACCGACAACAATAGCAATATCTCTCTCATTCATGCTATTCCAATGAAGAGAAATCTCAAAGTTATCATCTTCTGGTTTTCCTCGTGTTCTTACATATCCAATAATTTCATAAGGTGTTGGAATATCAAAAACTATATCATTTCCAATAATAGGATCTAATTTGAATTTGATAGATGAATTATAAGGAAATGGGAACAATAATGATTGCCCATTTTTTTGAGCGAAATAATGAACCCAACCGAGTGTTGTATCTACCACATTTCCTAACCATCTATATTTAACTCGATAAGGTAGAGAAAGAGCATTAATATCATTAAAATTTACTTTCCCAATGTACTTTGAATTATATCCAATTAATCTTCCGTTTGGTGTTAAAACCTTTTTGCTTTTATCAACAAAAAGTGCAAATGCTGAAGTTCTTTTTACTGTAATATTTTTATAAGTATTTGTAATACCGCTTAAATTTATGATCGCTTTATTTGATGGAGTTGGAGCTACATATCCAATAGAATCGTATCCATTCTGGTAAACATAAAGATCAGGTTCAGGTGAAAGTACTTCAATATCAACTTGAGCATTCGAAGGGACTTCCGGAATATATATTTCTGTCGGTGCAGGTTCATCACAACTGAAAGTAAAAATTATTAAAATTAAAACTAAATATTTTAGAAGTCTTTTCATCACTCAATATAATTTTGTTAATAAGTTTAATTAATAATTTAAATAACTGAAAGCCTTTCAAAAGAAAGGCTTTCAAAATTAGGGACTAATTACATTACAAGGTAAGGAACTCCCCATGTACTTGTTTCAACAGGTGTCTCATCATCAAATATAACTTGTTTAGGCATAGCGTTGATAATTGCATGTTTGAAACCAGGCCAGTAGTTTGCTCTCCAAGTGTTTGCGTAAACTTTGTTATAGTATGTTCCGTCATATTCTAAAGAAATTAGCTTAAATAATTTTTTAGATCGATAATGACGTCCGCTTCTTAATGCACCCCATGTAAGTGAAACGAAATCAGTTTCTTCATACTTACTTCTTATTTCCATTTTAATAGTTACTTCTTCTCCACATCTAACAATTGGTAATTGGCGCTGTAAACCAGGCTCTCTTGTTAAATAATAATCATTAGGTGAATCTATTACAATTTCGTTTCCGTTAGGAAGATAGATTGTCATCTTGGTAATTTGAATATTTTCTGTTAAGACTCCACCTTCAGATAAGGAGATTGCATGGATCCTCCATTTTTTAAGAGGATTAATAACTTCACCAGAAAGATTACGTTTTACTAATATTACATTTCTTGTCATATTAGCAGTAAATTCCTTTTGTATTAAGGTATCAACTACATTTGAATCAATGGTAGAGAATTCATCATAAGAGGCTGCAATAAAAAGAATACCTTCGAATGTTTTTGTTATAAATGCATAAGCAGTATCCCCTTGTATATCGATATTGATGTTTTTGTTAACCAGTCTCATTTTTTGGCCAACACGAACCGGATAAATTGCCTTAGCTAATCCATCAGTTACGAAATCCATTGCTTCTTCTTCATTATAGTTTGGTTCAAAAGATTGAATTACATCATCTTCTTCAATTAACTTTTGGATTTGATCCTGATCAGATGATG
>JBDLIN010000019.1:0-28817 GCA_039714835.1 Bacteroidota bacterium
AATATTCGGCAAAATCAATTATTTCTGCAAAGGGAATTGGTGAGATTAAAAAAATTGATGATGATGAGATAAAGGAATTAGAACGCGAATTTAACATTTAATAATGAAACTAAGAAAACTAAATATTACTTATTGTAATGTGAGACTTTTTTCTCTACTAGTTTTAATTGTTGTTGGATTATCGAACAAACTACTTTTCGCAAAAACGTATAAAGTTGGAGAAGATCAAAAATTTAAAACAATCCAATCGACTCTAAGTTTATCTAAATCTGGTGATACTGTTTTAGTTTTTGAAGGTATTTATCACGAATCCGTTGTTATCCCTAGATCTGGATCAAAAGGAGAACCAATTGTAATTCTTACTAATCCTGGTGATAAAGTAATCCTTGATGGTTCGATAATCTTAACTGGCTGGGAAAAATGCAAATCTCTCCAACATGCTCAAAGAAATCCAAATTGGGAAAATATTTACTGGATAAATGCTCCCAAAGGTTCAAATAGATTAAGCTTAAATTTATTTCAGAATGATTTACGATTATTTGTTGCACAAATGCCGGAAGCTATAAATCCTTTTTATGATGAGAATACAACAGAGTGGATTAAAAGTTCCACAGAAAAGAATAGTTACACTCATTCATCTATAATCGATAAAGAAAACTTAACCCAAGCAGAAAATGATTTTTGGAATGGTGCATATGCCAAGATTGTTTCTGGAAATAATGAAGTTTTCATTCAGAAAATTGTGAGCTATTCTGCTTCTGAAAACCAAATAACCTTTGAACCTTTGAACGCTGATACTGTTGAACTTGAACCTGGCAAAGATGTTTATGCAATTTCTAACCATTTATCTTTGGTTGATAAACCAGGTGAAATATATTTCGATGAAGTACGAAGAAAAATATTTATCATTCCGTTTGACACTACTTCCGTTAATAAATCAATAACTGCATCTACAAAACAATATGCATTTAAGGTTAAAGACAAATCAAATATAATTATTGATGGATTTGTAATTCAGAAATACTTCGGTGTAAGTATTGATCTAAAGAATTGCTCAAACATTCAAATAAGGAATTGTGAAATACGTGATGGAATTATAAAAGAAGATGGTGGAATAGGTCCAAGTATTTATGCAAAGAAAGCAAGTTATTGTATAGTTGATAGTTGTTTTATTCATCACAATAAACATGTACGTGGAATAATATTTTCTGATGGACATCACAACATAATTATTAATTCAAGGTTTACACATACTGGTGGAACTGCAATTGACTACTATGGTGAAAGTAATTCATCCTTAATTGGAAATTATTTGTATGACTGTATTGGTCAGCACGCTAATGGTCTTACTTGCTATTTGGGATGTAAAAATATTCTTATCCAGAATAACATTGTTATTAACAGTAATATTGGACTGACCTTTTACGACATTGATGGTTTAAAAGTTGTAAATAACATTTTTCACGGTGTTGATAAATATCCACCCGCAGCTTGTTGGGAACAAAACAATAATACAAGCACCACAAATGTGTTCTTTTATAACAATATTCTTATAGGTTCTGGGAAAAGGCATATAGGATTATTCTCGCTGAGCACTTTGCCAAGTTTAACAATGAAAAATAATATTATGGATGGGAATGTTTTTGCTAACGAAAATATCTCTCATAATTTGTATACAGCTTTGGCAGAAGGGCAGGACAAATCTGAAGTGGGAGCTATTTATTTGTTAAATGGAGAATCACAAATATTTGTTAATCATGAAAAGTATAATTATAAATTAAAAAAAAATAGCCCAGCTATTGATACTGGAACAGATGTAAATATTGATTATGATATGGAAGGCAAAAGTCGTCCTACTGGGAAGGCAATTGATATTGGTCCATATGAAAAATAGTATCATATCTCGAAGGAAAAAATCAGAAAAACAATACTTAGGGATTATTTAATGGAAAAAATTAAAAAATTTATTAAATCAGTTGGCCCTGGATTTATTATTGCTTCGGTTATGCTTGGACCGGGAAGCATTACTGTCGCATCCCGAATTGGCTCAGAACATGGTTTTGCATTTCTTTGGGTAATTGTAATGGCGGCTATAGCTATGGTTGTTTATACATCAATGGGAGCACGATTTGGGGTTACTCATAAAGAGTCGATTTTACAATCCGTTACAAATACTTATGGTAAGTGGTTTGCAGTAGTAATTGGTATAGCTTCATTTTTGTCAGCTTCAAGTTTTCAATTTGGTAATAACCTAGGTATTGGTATTGCACTGCGAGAGATAACAGGTATAAACGAAACTGTTTGGCCTTTAATTTTTACACCACTAGCAATATTACTTGTATTCTGGGCAAAGAAGCTCTACAAAGTTCTTGAAAAAATGATGATGGTTATTGTTATGGTTATGATTATAGCATTTGTAACCAATCTGTTTTTTGTTCAACCAAATTTTGTTGCGATTGTCAAAGGATTTATGTCGGTTTCATTTAAGTGGGAACACTTTGATATTATTGCAGCTATGGTAGGGACAACATTCGCACTTCACTGTGCTATGTACCAGGCATACTTAGTTCAGGACAAAAAATGGGAATTAGAACAATTAAAGGAAAGTCTGAAGGATACTTATATGGGTATTTTTATGCTTGCCCTTATTTCAGTTTTGCTTATTATAACTTCTGCAGCTGCATTATATCCTTTGGGGATTGTCGTAAATTCGGCTGGAGACATGGCTCAGCAGTTGGAATCGCTATTTGGAAGTTTTGCTAAAATTATTTTTTCTATTGGCTTACTTTCGGCAGCATTTTCATCTCTAATGGTTAATTCAGTTATGGGTGGCGGTCTGTTAGCAGATGGTCTAGGATTAGGACGCCGAATGAATGAAAAATGGCCTAAAATATTTACTACGGTTATTTTGGTATTAGGGATGGTTGTCGCAGTCTTTTTCAGAGGTGATGCAATTTATGCGTTGATTATGGCGCAGGCTGCTTCAATTCTCGGTGTGCCGCTAATTGGAATTGGACTGCTTATGTTATTAAATAATAAGAAAGTAATGGGAGAGTATCGTAATACTATAATTCAAAATATCCTTGCTGTTTTAGGATTTATTTTAATTTCTGTAATGGTTTGGTACATGTACAACAAACTAATCAATTTCGTTGGGCAGGTTTAAATTAGGGATATAAATGAAAAAGAAAATATTAGTATTAGCAACAAGTTTTTTAGATGATTTAATTAGTCATCCAAAAGATGAAGGAAAGGCAAAGCAAATGCTAGCAGATTTGAAAGCAGAATATTCAAATGAAATTGAAGTTGCATATAGATGTGATAGAAATCCCGAAGATAAATTGACTGTTGAAGAATTAGAAAATGTTGCTGCAGTTATCGCTGATTTGGAAATATATGATAGAGAGCTTCTTTCAAAAGTTGGCAAAAAAGCAGGTGGTAGTTTGGAACTGATTGCGCGTTATGGGATTGGTTTTGTCTCAGTAGATATAGAAGCTGCTACAGAATATGGAGTAATGGTCACAAATGCACCAGGATGTAATGCAATGCCCACAGCAGAATGGACACAAGCTACGGTAATGGATGTTGCCGGACGTAGATTATCTCATTATTCAACTGCAAGCCGAGGGAAAGTAAAGGAAGGTCCGTCCCGTTTAGATGTTACTAATAAAACACTTGGCATAATTGGAACAGGAACTATTGGGAAAAATGTTGCCAAATTAATGAGTGGCTACGATGTAAAAATACTTGCATACGATTTATATCCAGATAACAAATGGGCAGAAGAAAACAAAGCAACATATGTTAGCCTTGAAGAAATTTATACAAAGAGTGATATTATTACCATCCATGCATCAGCAAGTGAACAACTTATCGGACAAAAAGAATTGGACTTAATGAAAGAGACAACTATACTTGTTAATTGTGCACGTGGAATTCTTACAGATAATAGAGCTATCTATAAAGCAGTTAAGGAAGGAAAGATATGGGGCTACGGACTTGATGAGATATGGTTAGAGGAAGATCTACCTTTGGATGAAAATCTAAATATCATTGTGAGTTCTCATGTTGGTTCAGATACAGATTCTGGTAAGATCGGAATGCAAGTTATGTCAACAGAAGCAGTTGTTGATTTTATACAAGGGAAAACACCGACATATGTTGTAAATAAAGAAGTATTAAATAATTTATAAATGGAGAAAAATAAATTGGGAAAAGTAGTAAAGTACAATGAAATTAAAACAGCAGAGAGCTGTAAGTATGATGGAATGTCACTTGGTGAAGTTATGTTGCGCATCGATCCTTTTGATGTACCAACTGCAAGAGCAAGACAGTTAAGAGTATTTCAAGGAGGCGGTGAAACAAACGTAGCTTGTGGTTTATCCTACACCTTTGGTTTGCGTAGCACTGTGTTAACAGCATTAGTTGATGATAATATTGGAATGAATATCCGTAACCAATTAAGAGAAGTCGGAGTTGATACCTCCAATATTATTTGGTTTAACACCAACAATGATGGTTCACGTCATAGCACAGATCAAAAGGGTGGTTTAACAAATGGTATTAATTTTACTTACAATGGTAAAGGTGTAATTCCATCAGATACTGTTTATTACCGTGCACACTCAGCAATTCGTGAGCTACAAAAATATGATTACAATTGGGATAAATTATTTGGAGAAGACGGAGTTCGTGCATTTAATACTGGTGGAATATTTACACTTCTGTCAGAAAGTTCTGCTGAAGTTGCAATGGAAGCAGTTCAAAAAGCAAATGCAAATGGAGTGCTTGTTGTTGCAGATTTAAATTATCGTGCAAAAGTACAGCCCGATAAATCTATTGCTCGTGCAATTAATAAAAAAGTTGCTCCATATTTAGGATTTCTTGTTGGTAATGATTCCGATTTAAGCGATGCACTTGGTTATGAAACTGTAACGAAAAAGGGAGCATCTTTTGAGGAATGGTTAGAGGCTTATAAAGTAACTGTTAAAAAAGTATCAAACGATTTCCCAAATCTTAGTTTAATTGGAACACAGTGGCGTGGAGCAGTAAATGCAGATTTAATACACTGGGGTGCTGTACTTTATGATGCTAATAATGATAAGTTTTATGTTGCACCAGTACGTGAAAATATTCCTATTGCAGATAGAACAGGTGGTGGCGATTCGTTTACATCAGGAGTGTTATCCGCATTGATGTATGGTAAAGATTTGCAGACTGCTGTTGAATGGGGAGCCGCTCATGGAATTTTAGTCCAAGAAACACCAGGCGATTTTACAATGGTTACTGTTAAAGATATTGAAAGAGAAGTAAAACGTGCAAAATCTGGTGGTGGAGTTAAAGCGATAAGATAATTAAAAATCTTTCAGCAATTAATGAAAAATATCTACAATTAAAAATCTCGAATCTGTAATCGCAAATCTTTTTTGATTGCCGATAGCAGATTGATGATTAGCGTTTGCTGATTTATAAATATTAGGAGAAATTAAATGAGTTACAAATACGATAGAAAAAAAGTAAGAGCAGCAATGCTTAAAAGCAAAGTTGTTGTTGTAATCAATAAAAAGCATGTTAAAAAACCTGAAGATCTAATTACAACAATGGTTGAAGTTTATAATGCAGGATATGTTGCCGAAACAAC
This sequence comes from Bacteroidota bacterium, assembly GCA_039714835.1. Taxonomy (GTDB): domain Bacteria; phylum Bacteroidota; class Ignavibacteria; order Ignavibacteriales; family Melioribacteraceae; genus SZUA-22. Next base: position 5,642 of record JBDLIN010000019.1, read on the forward strand.
ATTCCGTATAGATCCAGCTATATTGAAAGAAGGGATGGCAGAACTTGTTAAATTGCGAGAAGAGTCTCCAGTAAATAATCCATTTGTTTTAGGTTGTGGGAGTATTATTAATCCATCTGAATTGGAACAAGCAATTGAAATGGGTTTTGAAATGATTGTTGCTCCAGGTAATGTAATGGGCGGACATGCAGAAGGGAAAGAGTTTGTGAAAATTTGTCAAGAAAAAGATATATTTTCTGCTCCTGCAATAATGACACCAACAGAGTTTAACTACTATATGGAAAGACCTGATGGATTAGAACCAGATGCAATAAAAGTATTTCCAGCAGGAGTGTTAGGTGCTTCAGGAATAAGTGGTTTATTAGCACCATTTGTTCGTGAAAGACACAATGGAAAAATCATTATGCCTACCGGAGGTGTAAACTTTGAAACAGCACCTGGTTATATTAAAGCTATTGCTGGTGCAGGTTACACACCAATTATGGGAATGTCATCGCCTCTTGCGATAGTTGAAAAGGAAGAAAAACCTGGTGATGTTGAAGTAATAAGAGAATCATTAAAAGTATTTGCAGAAAAGTATAATTAAGGAGAATATAAAATGTCGTACGTTGAAGATATGTTTGGATTAAAAGGTAAAAATGCTGTAATAGTTGGCGGTGGTGGAGTATTAGCCGGAGCAATGGCTGAAGGACTTGCAAAAGCTGGAGCTAATATTGCAATACTAGATTTGAATTTAGAAAATGCTCAAAAACAAGCAGATGTGATTACTGCACTTGGAGTTAAATCAATTGCTGTTCAAGTAAACGTAATAAGCGAAGAAAGTATTTTAGAAGCTAAAAAAGAAGTTGACGAAAAATTAGGTCGTGCTGATGTTTTAATCAATGCTGCTGGTATTAATTCTGCTACTCCGTTTTTTGAACTTAAAATGGAAGAGTGGGATAAAATAATGAATGTTAATCTCCGTGCTACAATACTTGCTTGTCAAATATTTGGCCAAGATATGGTAGAGGATGGAAAAGGCGGAAGCATTATTAATATTTCATCTGTTTCTTCAGGTCCACCATTATCTAAGGTGTTTACTTACAGCGCTTCTAAAGCTGCTATCAATAATATAACACAAAATCTTGGTCGCGAATGGGCAAAAGATAAAGTTCGCGTAAATGCTATTGCACCTGGCTTTTTCCCAGCGGAGCAAAATCGAAAAGTATTAACTGAAGATAGAGTTAATGCTATAATGCGTCACACCCCGGTTGAACGTTTTGGTGATCCAACTGAACTTGTAGGAGCTACAATATGGTTAGCTTCAGAGAAAGCATCATCATTTGTAACTGGTTCAATTGTACGTGTTGATGGTGGATATACAGCAATGACGATATAGATTAACAATCAAAAATTGCTAATCAGTAATCGTCAATCAAAAAAGATTTGCGCTTGCAGAATGCAGAACTGCGATTGTTGATGGGAAAATATTTTATTCAATTATTATTGGAAAAATGAAATAAAAATTATTGGAGAAACTATGAGTAAGCAATTAAAACTTGGAGTAGTAGGATCAAGATTTGCTGGTTGGTTACATGGTGAATCATATAAAAGATTTCATAATGTAAAAATGCATTCAGTTGCGGCAATAGATAATCTTGATGAGTATGCGGATATGTATAATATCCCGAATAGGTATAACGACTATAAGGAAATGTTTGAAAAAGAAAATTTGGATATTCTCAGTGTATGTGTCCCAAATTTTCTGCATAAAGAAATTGTTATTGCAGCGGCTGAAGCGAAAATTAAAAATATTGTTTGCGAAAAACCAATTGCAACAACAATAGAAGATGCACAAGAAATGATAAATGTATGTAAAAAATATGACGCTCGACTTATGTATGCAGAGGACTGGCTGTTTGCTCCAGCAATAGTAAGAGCAAAAGAAATTATTGAGGAAGGTGGTATTGGTGATTTATTGTATATTAAAGCAAAAGAATCTCATTTAGGTTCTCACTCAATTTATGCTCAAAGAAAAGAGTATTGTGGTGGTGGAACTATGATTCATCTTGGTATTCATCCAGTTGCTTTTGTTTCCTTCCTTGCTGGTAGTGATGTTAAAGAAGTAGTGGCAATGTCAACTAATGGTAGCGAAACCAATCTTGTTCATAAAGATTATACAGGTGAAGATTGGGCGGCATCACTTATGACTTTAGAAAATGGTGTAAAAGCATTTGTAGAAGCAAACTACATTACTGTTGGTGGAATGGATGACAGAATTGAGATTTATGGAAGTGAGGGAAATATTCATATTGATTTAACAAAGGGTTCACCTCTTGAAGTCTATAGCCGCCCGGGATTTAAATATGCCTTAGAAAAAGCAGACTATACTCATGGCTGGACGAAACCGGCAGTTGATGAATTCCTTTCATTAGGTTATGTTAATGAATTGCAGCATTTTGTTGATTGTGCTATAAATGATAAAGACCCAAATCCTGGCTCACGTGGAGAGGATGGACTAAAAGCTCTTGAAGTTGTGCTTGCAATTTATAAATCTGCAAGAGAAGGTAAACTTATTCAATTGTAAATTTAAGGTGTTAAATGACAGACATTCATGAAAAAACATATATGCCTATAACAAAAGGTGGACTTACTTTTCACAATCCATTTTGTGTTGGATCGGGACCGACTGTGAAAACTGTAGATATGATTCGCCAAATTGATGAAGCGGGATGGGGAGCAGCATTTATAAAGCTTACAATAGATCCTGAACCTTATATCAGCAGACCGCCGCGATATTCATGGTGGAATAAGACTAAACTGCACGGATTTACATTAGAAAAAAGATTAAAGCTAGATGAAGCTCTTCGTATTTGTGAAGGAGGGAAAAAGAAAGCAAAAGTGACAAAAATATTCAGCAATATGACTTATGATGGTCCAGATGGACTAGACGGCTGGGTACGAATGGCAAAAGCATTTGAAGATGCAGGTGCAGATGGAAATGAACTAAATATGTGTTGTCCAAACATGTCTTATAATTTGCAAATAACTGGAGAAAAGACAGAAAAAAGTACTGGAGCATCAATGGGACAGCATCCAGAAATAGTAGCTGAAGTAGTTAAAGCAGTTAGAGCAGAAACAAATATTCCGCTTCATGTAAAGATAACACCAGAAGGAGGTCGGATAGCAGAAGTTGCCAAAGCATCATATAAAGCTGGAGCAGAAGTTGTTGCTTCTGTTGGAAACAGAATGGGAATACCGCCAGTTCTTGATATTGAAAATCCCTTACAGACATCACAAAGGTTGCAGAATGATTATGGCATGAATTGTTTAACTGGTCCTTGGTTAAAACCTTTAGCTCTAAAAGATGTGTATGAAATAAGAACCTTAAACGGTCCAGAACCAGTTCTTTGCGGTTATGGGGGTATGTCGAATTGGAAAGATTATATTGAGATGGTCTTGATGGGTGCCGACTTTGTCGGTGTTTGTACCGAAACTATGATACGTGGTTACAACTTTTTATGGAAAGAGATTGAAAAACTGAAAGATTATTTGGAAAGACACAATTACTCATCACTTGGTGATATGCGTGATATGCTCCTTCCAAGAATAAAGACTGCACCAAATATTGAAATACAGGAAGCTGTGGCTTTTGTAAACGAGGAAAAATGTACTGGTTGTGAATTGTGTACACCTATTGGACATTGTTATGCTATTAGTATGAAACCCGGTATTGGTTGGGAGAAGAAGAATAGAAAAGGAATTGTAGCTACAGTTGATCCATACAATTGTACAGGCTGTACAACCTGTTTTGATATCTGTCCTACTAATGCTTTTGAATGGAAGCAAGTTCCGGAAGACAGAGAAATTGAACCAGTTTAGAAATTAAAAAAATCGAGGTCAACTATGTCAAAAAATAATATTACTCGTAAAAAATTTTTGAAAACTACAGGAATATTGTTTGGAGGCGCAACGGTTGCAGCTTCTGCTCCAAATTTTATGAATGCTCAATCAATAAATATTCATAAAGATGAACCGATTCCCCTAGATGTTCCAAAAGATAAAATTCGTCTTGGTATGATTGGAAACGGACAGAGATATGTGGACCAAATTGTACCTGCAATAAGCTATTTACCAAATTTTGAAGTGATTGCATGCGCAGATGTTATTCCTGCACGACTTGAAAATGGATTAAAATATTCAGCTCCAAATGCAAAAGGTTATAAAGACTACAGAAAATTGCTTGAGAATAAAGACTTAGATGCGGTTGTTGTTTGTACACCATTAAAATTTCACTATGATATTGCAAAAGATGCAATTAGCGCTGGTAAGCATGTTGTTTGCGAAAAACCAATGACTTATACTATTGAGCAAGCAATTAAATTGGAACAACTCGTATTAGAAAATCCTAAACTAGCTTTTCGTGTCCCACATGATTATAGAGCTATAACAATTCATGCAGAAGTAAAAAATATTATTCAACAAGGATTGCTTGGAAAAATTACTCATATTGAAGGCAGGTGGGATGGTTTTAATAATTGGAGGCGAGAAGTAATTGATCCGAATTTTGCTGAGTTAATTAACTGGAGACTTTCAACAAAATATTGTGGTGGGTTGATGACTGAACTTATGGCTCATCAAATCGATCTAGTTAATTATATGGTAGGATTACCTAATCCTATTAAGGCAATGAGTTCAGGAAGTATTCGTTATTGGAAAGATGAAAGGACAACTTTTGACAATGTTCACACTATTTATGAATATCCTGATGGTCTTATCGGAACTTTTAGCGCTAATAGAGCCAGTCATTATGAGGGAGCTTATATTAAAATTTATGGTGAAAGAGCTACTATTGAAGTAAACTTTAACAATGATTGGCAAACTGCTACTATTACACCAAACCAAAAATTTAAAGATACTGCTGATGAGGTTGACGCTATAACAAGTGCAACAGCAGTTGAAACAAATGATCCGAAGAAAAAAGGAATAGAAACATTTGACGAGGAATTTTATTCGTATAAAGGCGTAATGCATCCATTTAATATTGGTACAATGTTTGGATATGCTCACTTTTCGAAAATGATTGTAGAAGGAGCAAAACCTGATATATCTGTAACTGATGGTAAAAGAGCTGCTATTGCTGCTCATATCGCTAATTTATCAAATAGAAATAATACAGTTGAATATTGGAAGCCAGAATATGGTGTTTAATTAGGAGCAATAAAATGAATGAAATAATAAATCCATCCGTTGAAGTTGAAATTGAAACTGGAAAACTAAGTGGTGAAAAAGTAATAGATGTCACTAAAAAACTTAGTGGATTAGAAAATATGTTTGCAGATGAAAATGCCCGAAAGGAAATGGACCAAGAGCAAGTTATATATGAAGTACAAGCGCATTTACCTGTCGAGGAAGGAACGAAAGCTGGATTATTTTTCGGAACAACAATTATCCATCCTGGTAAGGTTGGTGATGAATACTTTATGACAAAAGGACACTTCCATTCAAAATCTGATAGAGCAGAATACTATTGGGGAATAGAAGGAGAAGGCATGTTAGTTCTAATGGATAAAGAAAGAAATACATGGGCAGAAAAAATGTATAAAGGAAGTTTACATTACATTCCAGCAAATGTTGCTCATCGTACTGTTAATACTGGAACTACTGAATTTATACTTGGTGCATGCTGGCCATCTGATGCAGGGCATAATTATGAAGAGATTATGGAAAACGGATTCTCTGCACGTCTTGTTGAAAAAGATGGGAAACCAGTGCTGGTATAAAACATCAATAATCTTCAATCGTAAATCTTTTTTTTGATTGCCGATAGAAGATTGACGACTTGCGATTGCTGATATAAAAACTTCGGACATGAAAATAAGTATGATAAATATAACAGTAGATCTTGGTGGAACAAGAACCAAAGTTGGAATTGTAGATAATGATGAGTTAATAGGATATTCAATTGAAGATTCTACATCACAAGATTCATTTTTAGTTTCAATAGAAAATCTTACTAACCAGATAAACAAATTACTTTTTGATAATCACATTGATAAAGAAGAGATAAATGGAATTGGATTAGCATTCCCTGGACTGGTTGATGTACAAAGGAATAAAGCTGTTTCCACAAATGAAAAATATAATCAAGCAATAGAGTTTGATTTTCAAAAATGGGCAAGAGAAAACTGGGATGCAATTTTTAGAATTGAAAATGATGCACGTGCTGCAATGATTGGTGAATGGAAGTCTGGTGTAGGTAAAGGAATTGATAATATTGTAATGATGACTATTGGAACTGGAATTGGAGGTGTTGCAATTATTGAAGGAAAGGTAGTGTACGGTAAGCATTTCCAAGCAGGTGTCTTAGGAGGTCATTTTACAATTAATTTTAACGGTGATAAATGTACTTGTGGTAACATAGGTTGTGTTGAAGCTGAAGCATCAACTTGGAAATTAAATGAACTAATAAAAAATCATAATAAATTGGGAACAAGTCTTTTATCAAAAGCAGAAATATTTGATTATAAAACGCTTTTTGATGCTGTGCGAGAAAATGATGAGGTAGCAAGTGAGATATTGACTCACTCGTTAGAAGCTTGGGCTGCTGGTGTAGTAAATATGATTCATGCATATGATCCCGAAATTGTAATATTACATGGTGGAATTATGAAAAGTGCAGATATTATAATCCCATTTATTCGGAATTATGTTGACCAATATGCATGGACACCATGGGGAAAAGTAAAAGTACTGGAATCATCTTCTTTAAATTATGCAGCACTTTTCGGGATGAACTATTTGTGCAAGAGTGAAATATAGTATATACAAAAGGAAATAAATGTTAAATAATACGATTATTGGTGTTGATCTTGGTGGAACAAAAATTCATTCAGCTTTAGTTTCTGGTGAAAAAGTAGTTAAGGAATATAAACTACCAACTCCCCAAACTGATAAGCAGAGTGAAGTTATGGATGCAATTAAATCTGCAATAAAAAATATTTTTACAAAAGACGTCGAGGGTATTGGGATTGGAATACCTGGAGTTGTTGATGTGGAGAGAGGCGTCGTAAACAATACACAAAATATTCCTTCATTAAGTGGTGCAAACATAAAAGAAATACTTGAAAAGAAATTTGAAATTCCCGTATTTATAAACAATGATGCAAACTGTTTTGTGGTTGGTGAAAAGTATTTCGGGCATGGAAAAGATTACGATAACATAGTTAGCCTAACACTAGGGACTGGTCTTGGTGGAGGAGTTATTATCAATGGGAAACTGTATTCAGGTAAGAATTGTGGCGCAGGAGAATTTTGTTCAATAAAATATAAAGATAAAGATTATGAAAGCTACTGCAGTAGTCAGTATTTTAAAAATATTCATAACACAACAGGTCTAGAAGTATATAATTCTGCAAATGCTGGTGATAAAAAAGCAATTGAAATTTTGGATGATTTCGGTAAAAATATTGGTGAAGCAATTTATACTCTGGTTCTTACTTATGATCCTGAGATAGTAATAATTGGAGGCTCAATTTCAAAATCAAGTAAGTTTTTAATATCTCCAATAATGGATGTACTCAAATCGTTCCCTAATCAACACATAATTGATAATCTTAAAATTGAATTTAGTAGTGAACCAAATGCAGCTGTATTAGGTGCAGCAGCTCTATTTTATGATAATAAGAATTAAGGAAAAGTTATGACACCACGTGAAAGAATAGTTGCAGCAATGAATATGGAACAACCAGATCGAGTTCCAGTTATGAGTCAGTTTAGTATTGGTTTTATGATACAACAATTAAAAGAAACAGATATAAATCCAATGGAATTATGGAACGATGCAGAAAAATTTGCTGAAGCATTAATTTGGCTGCGAGAAAGATTTAATTTTGATGGAATTCTCGTGGGTATTCATGGACACGATCCCAATTGGAGAGAGAAAACTACAGTTGAAATTGTTGATGGAGTTGAAGTTGCAACTTTTCACGATAGAAAAGAGACTTATGTTGATGATGATTTGCCTGTTGGTGAATTTTTTGAAGAGACGGCTATAGATGTGGATACGTTTGATGTAAATGAAATTCCGGAAGAATTAGATTTTATAGCTGCATCAAAAAATTGTTATGTATTTATTCACCTAGAAGATCCATACAAGATATTTAGAATCCTTGATGAAAAACTTAAAGGCGAATATTCGCTTCATGGAGAAATATCATCACCGTTGGATTATCTTCTTGACTTACTTGGATATGAAAACGCACTCGTGGCAATGATGTTCAATCCGGAGAAAGTGAAAGAAATTCTTGCAAAATATACTATAGGTGTTATTAAAATGGCTGAAGGTTTATGTGAGAATACTTCGATAGATGCTATTAAAATATCATCACCATTTGCTGGAAGTGATTTTATTTCTCCCGAGCATTATAAAGAATATGAATTGCCATATCTTTCGCGAGTTGCAACAGCTGTAAAAGCGAAAGGTAAATTTGTTTACGTCCATACATGCGGACATATAAATGACCGATTAGAAATGATGGCTGAAGCCGGACTTTCTGGTTTGGAATGTCTCGACCCTGAACCAATAGGAGATGTAGCATTGGATGATGCTTTTGATCGCATCGGAGATCAAATGTTTATTAAAGGAAATGTCGATTCTGTAAATACATTACTAAATGGAAGTGATGATAAAATTAATAATGATGTTTCGGAAAGAATTAAAATTGGGATGAAAAACAAAGGATACATTTTAAGCACAGCTTGCTCGATTGCACCAAAAGTAAAAAAGGAAAATGTCCAAATACTATCCAAAATTGCTAATGAGATTGGAAACTACTAAAGTAATTTAAAACAATGAATAAAAAGTTTTCTGAAATAATAAAATTATTTAATTCTGGTGTTAATGAAGTTAAGCCTTCAACATTAATTAAAAGTAATGTTTGGTTAGAAGAGAATGTACTTAATATTGCAAGTCAGGATAATACAATAACAAAAATTAATCTAACGAAATATGAAAATATAATTGTTATTGGTGCTGGAAAAGCTTCCGCTGAGATGGCCTCTCAGACAGAAAAAATTCTGTGTGATAAAATATCCTCTGGACTAATTGTTACAAAATATGGATTTGGGGTAAAACTAAACAGAATCAAATTGATAGAAGCAAATCATCCAATACCTGACGAGAATGGACTAAAGGCAGCAGAGCAGCTTGTAGAAATATGCAATAATGCAACTGAAAAGGATTTGATAATCAATCTCTTATCTGGCGGTGCATCTGCATTAATTCCATTGCCTTCTGATGGAATATCACTTACCGAAAAAATTATAGTTACAAATCAACTTCTTGAATCTGGTGCTACAATTGAAGAATTGAATATTATTAGAAGACATCTGTCAAAAATAAAAGGTGGTGGATTACTTGAATATATTTATCCAGCTAAGGTTATGTCCCTAATTCTTTCAGATGTAATTGGCGATAAATTGGATATCATAGGTTCTGGAATTACTGTACCAGCCAAAAGGGATATGAAGGAACTATGGGATATTATTGAAAAACATAATTTCCAGAATACTTTTCCGAAATCTGTAATTGCTCACTTACAAAGTGAAAAAAGTAAAGATGAGCAAGATAATAATAATGTAAAAAATGTAATTATTGGGAATAATATAAAGGCACTCTATAAAATCAAAGCAGATGCTGAACAAGCTGGGTATGAGACAAAGATTATAAATACTTCATTAGAAGGAGAAGCGAAAACAGTTGGTAAACAAATTGCAGAAAATGCAATTCTCTTTGCCAATGAGAAAGCAGACAAGGATAAGAAATATTGTTTCCTTAATGGTGGAGAAACCACTGTAAACATAAAGGGAAATGGTAAGGGAGGTAGAAATCAAGAGTTGGTATTGGCATCTGCAATCGTGCTTGAAGGATCAAAGGGGATTACTATTCTTAGTGGTGGTACCGATGGTAATGATGGTCCAACTAATGCTGCCGGGGCAGTATGCGATGGCGGAACAATACAACTTGCTGAAGAAAAGGGATTGAATGCAGAGGATTACCTTGAGCGGAATGATTCGTACAATTACTTCAAAGCAATTGATTCTTTGGTTATTACCGGTCCAACACGCACTAATGTAATGGACATACAAATAGTTTTAATAGAACCATAATTAAGGGGAATCTTGTGGAACGAATTACATTTAGATTGCAATTAAATGAGGGATACAAAGAAGAATATGAACTCCGTCATAATCCAATTTGGCAGGAATTGGAGAGTGAATTTTTAGAAAATGGTGTTAGGGAGTATTCAATATTTATTGATGATGAAACAAATGAACTATTTGGGGTTATTAATGTAGAATCAAAGGAACTTTGGAAGAGAATTAGTAACTCAGATGTTGTTGCTAAATGGAGGGAACATATGAAAGAGTTTTATGAAACTGATGAAAAGGGGACTCCTAAGCTTAAAAGAATGAGAGAAGTATTTCATATAAAAAAATAAATTAGTTGAAAGGGAATAAAATGACAAAACCTAGACCATACATACTAAAAGAAACTAATTGGTTCACAGTTAAAGAGACTGAATATAAGGTTGCAATTTTACCTTGGGGTGCTACAGAGGCACACAATTATCATTTGCCATACGGTACTGATAATTATGAAACAGTATATATTGCTGAACAATCAGCTAAAATAGCTTGGGAAAATGGGACAAAGGTTGTTGTACTCCCGGAAATTCCATTTGGAGTGAACACTCAACAGCTTGATATTAAGCTCACCATTAATATGAACCCTTCCACGCAGGCTGCTATTTTGCAAGATGTCATAGAGTCTCTTGAATACCAAGGGATTGAAAAGCTTATTGTGCTTAACGGTCATGGCGGAAGCAATTTCAAGCAGATGATAAGAGAATTACAAAAAGATACTGATGTATTTCTAACATCTGTTGCTTGGTATGAAATTGGTGATTGGGAAAGTTTCTTTGATGTTGGCGGTGACCATGCAAATGAGATGGAAACAAGTTTTATGCAGTATGCATATCCAGATTTAGTACTTCCACTTGATGTTGCTGGAGATGGAGATGCTAAGAGCTTTAAAATCGATGGATTCAAAGAAAAATGGGCATGGGCTCCAAGAGAATGGACAAAAGTTTCGAAAGATACTGGGATTGGAAATCCCAAAGCTGCAACTCCAGAAAAAGGAAAAAAATACATTGAGTTTGTAACAGACAAAATAGCTCATTTTTTTGTTGAGTTAGCTGATGCTGATGTAAATAATATGTATGAATAAAATAGAGGAAGGGCTTGAATAACCTACCTAAGTCAGTCATTCCGTGATGTTTTTACACGGAATCTTTTTTAGGGAGATTCCCGCCTGTCAGCCGACAAAGGCAGGCTTAAAATGTGCGGGAATGACAACTATTTTTGGGTTATGCAAAGCCCTCCATAATAAAAAAATATAAAGGTAAAAAGTGAACAATAAATTCAACAACTTTCCCTCTATAAAGGTAAAGGGAGATTACAAAAGCCATGCTTGTTGGAATTGTATTACCAATGAATTATCAAGCAAATTAAATAATAAAAAAACTATTCTAGTTCTTGAAACATACCATGGTGTGTATGATGATGAGCTTATTGCAAATATAAAAGATGGCTTAAAACCAACTTTATTTGTAAACGCGAAAGATGCAATGCTTTCAGAAGAAGAAATCAAAGAGTTGGTTTATCCCGATGTAACTGATGATAGAATCTTTGGCTTTTTAACACGCTTGCAAATAGAAGCATTTTTTAAATCAGATAAAATTGCTGAACTTCAAAAGCAAATTGATTCTGTTGAAGAAGGTATTGTTATTGTTTATGGAATTGGAGCATCGTTGATTGTTGAAAATCCAACGCTTCTTGTTTACGCTGATATGGCACGTTGGGAAATACAATTGAGATTTCGTCGTAATGAAATTAGTAATATGGGAATCACAAATCCAGATGAGGATTTTGCTCGACAATATAAACAAGCTTTTTTCGTTGACTGGCGTGTGCTCGATAGATTAAAGAAAAGGCTATTTAAAAAAATAGATTATCTGTTAGATACAAATATAAAAGATAATCCAAAAATGATAACTGGCTCAGCGCTATTAAATGGATTAAAGCAAACTGTAACACAACCATTTAGTGTTGTCCCTTTTTTTGATCCTGGTCCCTGGGGAGGACAATGGATGAAAGAAGTATGCAATTTAGATAAAAGTGCAGATAACTATGCTTGGTGTTTTAATGGTGTACCGGAAGAAGAATCTCTTTTATTAGAAGTTGATGGAGAAATGGTTGAAATCCCTTCAATCAATGTAGTATTTTATCAACCTGAAGAATTGCTTGGTAAAATGTGTCACGGACGTTTTGGAGATGAGTTCCCAATTCGTTTTGACTTCCTTGACACAATAGGTGGTGGCAATTTATCATTGCAAGTTCATCCACTTACAGAGTATATCCAAGAACATTTTGGAATGCATTACACACAAGACGAAAGTTACTACATGCTTGATGCAAGGCCTGGTGCCGAAGTATATCTCGGACTTCGTGATGGTGTAAACCCGGAAGCAATGATTGCAGAACTTAAAGAAGCTCAAAAAGGTGTAAAACCGTTTAATGCTGAAAAACATGTTCAAACTTGGCCGGCAAAGAAGCATGATCACTTCTTAATTCCTGGTGGTACGGTGCATTGTTCAGGAGTAGATGGTATGGTCCTTGAGATAAGTGCAACTCCGTACATTTTTACTTTTAAGCTATGGGATTGGGGAAGACTTGGGTTAGATGGTTTACCACGTCCGATAAATATTGATCATGGAGCTAATGTTATTCAATGGGATAGAACAAAATCATGGTCTGAGAAAAACATTGTAAATCAGATTGAAGAAGTAGCTAAAGGTGATGGCTGGCGTGAAGAGCGTACTGGTTTGCATGAACGAGAATTTATAGAAACACGTCGTCATTGGTTTACAAAGAAAGTTTTACATAACACTAACGATAATGTGCACGTGATAAATATTATCGAAGGTGCTGAAGTAATTGTTGAAAGTCCTGAGAATAAGTTTGAGCCTTTTGTGGTTCATTATGCTGAGACATTTATTGTGCCGGCAAGAGTCGGCGAATATACAATACGCCCATATGGGGATTCGGAAGGGAAAGAATGTGCAACAATTAAAGCTTATGTGCGAGGTTGAAATGAAATTTAATCCAGGATTTGATATTACTCCACTAACAAAACCATTAGGATTTAAGTATGGTGAAAACTGTTTTGGACCAGAAGTAGAAAACAGAACAATAGATTCAATTCGTAAAAGTTTAATGAACCCAAATTGTGATGGACCTGAAACTGTTTACTCAATAGCAATGGATGTCGGTAAGAAAGAGCATCTTCCAATTCTAAAAGATAAAATGCTTTTGTATGGAACTGTTACTTATGCTGCTGGAAAGTTGGGTAAAGAACCAATTAGAAGTCAAGGGCATATTCACAGAAAGTCAAGCCATAGCGGATGGTCACCACCTGAGATTTATGAAATATGGACTGGCAAGGCTATAATTTATATGCAAGAATATGCGGATGATAATCCGGGCAAATGCTACGCTGTTTACGCAGAAGCCGGAGAAGTTGTTATTGTCCCTCCCAACTGGGCACATGCAACAATAAGTGCAGACTCAAAACAGCCGCTTACATTTGGCGCCTGGTGCGATAGGGAATATGGCTTTGAGTACGATAAAGTCCGTGCTCACAAGGGACTTGCATGGTTCCCGCTTATTAAAGAAAATGGTGAGATAACTTGGCATGCAAATCCAAATTATGATAAATCTGAACTAATCAAAAAACGACCAGAAGATTATTCTGAATTTGGAATAGTCAAAGGTGAAGCAGTTTATGAAACATTTGAGAAAAATCATGAAACATTCCAATATGTATCAAAACCATATTTGAAAGAGAGAGAATGGGAAGAGTTTATTCCTTAGTAAAAAAGAATCAATAATTAAGAGAAAATTAAATGAAAGACAAATCAATCAATTCGGTATATCTATATTTTATCTCGTTTGTTGTTGCTCTTGGTGGATTCCTATTTGGGTACGACACTGGAGTAATAGGTGGTTCTCAACTCTACTTCACAGAATATTTCAACTTATCCTCTGGTGAGCAAGGCTGGGCTGTTAGTAGTGCCTTGTATGGTTGTTTAATTGGGGCTGCTATGGCTGGATATATGGCAGATAAGTTCAGTAGAAAATATACACTTGTGTTTTCTGCTTTTCTATTTTCGCTCTCTGCTTGGGGTTCAGGAATTGCAGATTCATTAACAATATTAAGTATCTATCGAATTATAGGTGGAATTGGAGTGGGTATTGCATCAATGACAGCACCAATGTATATAGCAGAAGTATCCCCTCCAAAACAAAGGGGACAGATGGTTACTCTTTATCAACTAGCAATAGTATTAGGTTTTTTTATTGTATTCCTTTCAACATACTTTATAGGTGGTGGTACAGGAAGTGAAACAGTTGCTGATATACATCACTACAATGTAGAAGAAGGTTGGAGAGTAATGTTTTGGTCTGAACTGATACCGGCAATAGGATTTTTCGTATTTCTGTTTTTTGTGCCACATAGCCCACGTTGGTTATTTCTAAAATCACGAAAAGAAGAAGCACAAAAAGTTCTTATAAAATTAATTAGCGATGAAGAGGAAGTAAATAAAGAAGTTTCAGAAATTGAAGAGTCTTTACAGAATATTTCAGAAAAAACAAAAATGAGTTCTCTTTTTGTTAAAGGGATGGGATTTATTCTATTCCTTGGTATTATGCTTGCAGTATTACAGCAAGTAACTGGAATAAACGCAATACTTTATTACGGTGCAGAAATATTTAGCAGTGCTTTAGGATATGGTCCAGAAGACGCACTACAACAACAACTCTGGTTAGGAACTGTTAATTTAATATTCACTTTTGTTGCAATATTTACAGTTGATAAGTGGGGAAGAAAACCATTGCTTTTAGTTGGCTCGCTTGGAATGTTTATTAGCCTTACTGTACTTGGCTTTTCTATCTTCTTCCAAAAACTTGGACTTATCTCTTTAATTGCAATCCTATCATTTATTGGATCATTTGCTCTATCAATGGGACCAGTAGTTTGGGTGATGATATCAGAAATATTCCCAAATAGTATTCGTGGTGTTGCAATGTCAATAGCTGTTGGTGCAATGTGGTTGTTCAATGCTATTGTAGCAAATACATTCCCAATAATAAACAGAAGTTCTTTTAACAATGAAACATTCAATGGTGCATTACCATACTTTGTTTTTGCCGTGTTATGTGTGGTTACATTTATTTTTGTTTGGAAATATATTCCAGAAACAAAAGGAAAATCATTAGAAGAAATTGAAAAAACAATTTTAAAGTAAAATTAAAAGGAAATAAAATGAATAAAGTAAGTTTATTGTTATTCTTCTTGTTAGCTGTCACAACAATTGGTTGTGCACAAGAAAGTGAAACAAAAGTAGTTAATCCATATTCAAAATGGGATGGTTTTGTTCTGGAAAGTAATCCGTACTATTTCCCAATTGGTGTATATACACAAAGACCAGAATATGCAGGCAAATACAAAGAGCTTGGAATAAATTTATATTATTATTTATGGCAAGGTCCGACAGCAGAGCAAATTACAGATCTAAAAAAGTATGGTATGCGTACAATTTGTGAATTTAATGAATACGCAAAAGAGAATTTAATCAATGATCCTGTTGTAGTAGCTTGGACACACTTAGATGAACCTGACCTTGTTAAATTTAGTAGAAATAAGCTGACAAAAATGGGTCAGACTGAAACAAAAGCTCTTGTAAAAAAGATGTGGCCCAAGATGTATGACAAAATGGAATTGGGTACAAAAGATTATAAAGGTTGGGGATTTGGATATAGCCCTGAGTATTGCCGCGAAGAATATGAGAAAATTAAAAAGTATGATTCATCTCGGCCTGTAATATTAGGACTTTCTAAAGGTGTAGTGATTAAAGAGTTTAATGCTCGTGGTGATAGAAAGTACAATAATGAAGATTATCAAAATTATGTAAATGGAAGTGGTGATATACTTTCATTTGATATTTATCCTGTTGCGTATAAAATTCCAGAACAATTAAACAAAGTAGCTGATGGAGTTGATTCGTTAGCTAAATGGGATAGTAAAGATAGACTAAAGTTTGTTGCGATTGAATGTACTTTTGGTCGTCCAGATGGACCAAGTGCCACATCAGAACAAATTCGTGCTGAAATATGGATGGCAATTATTAGAGGTGCGAGGGGAATAAGTTACTTTGTTCATAACTTTGATGGAGATAAAAAATTTGTACGCTCCGATGGTTTGTTAGCTGACCCAGAAATGATGAATGCAATAAAAAAGCAAAATGCTGAAATTCACTCTCTCGCAAAAGTTATTTATGCTGATGAAACATCGAATGTTAAAATTAACGGTAATGAATCTAAAATAGACTTCGTTGCAAAAGAAGTTGATGGATACCTATACGTATTATCCTCCACAATCACTACTGAAGAAGTAGAAGCAGAATTTAACTTGGATAATATTTCAAATGGAACAATTGAAGTAATAAATGAAAAAAGAACAGTTGAATTAAAAAATGGAAAATTCACTGATCAATTTGCTGGGTACGATGTGAATTTATATAAAATAAAGTTGTAGAAATTAAACAGGAAATAAAATGAAGGTATTATTAAGAACTATAATTGTTTTGAGTTTATTATCATCCTGGTTGATAGGTCAAACTAAGGATTCAATCTATAAGGATGTATGGATTGATTTAAATAAAAATAAAAAAAAGGATGTTTACGAAGATCCATCAGAATCAATTGATGATAGAGTAGAAGATCTACTTTCTCAGATGAATATGGATGAAAAAACTATGCAGTTAACAACACTGTATGGTTACGGAAGAATTTTAATGGATGAACTCCCGACGGAAGATTGGAAAAATCAAATATGGAAAGATGGTATCGCCAATATTGATGAACATATTAATGGTTACTCAAATAAATTCGGAATCTTCAACGAAAATGCTTATCCATATTCAGACCACGCAAAAGCAATGAACAAAGTGCAAAAGTGGTTTTTGGAGGAGACACGCCTCGGAATCCCGGTCGATTTCACCAATGAAGGGATGTATGGATTAAAGCATGAACGCTCGACAATGGTCTCTGGGCCAATCGGGCAAGCAAGTGCTTGGGATAGAGATTTAGTTCGTAGGATTGGTAACATGATGGCTGTTGAAGCAAGAGCATTAGGATATACAAGTGTATATGCGCCAATGCTTGGAGTTGCGCGGAATCCTCTTTGGGCTAGATGTGCACAAACATACGGTGAAGATCCATTTATAGTTTCGCAATTAGGTAAAGAGATGATTGAAGGTTTACAAGAAAAAAATGTAGCTTCTTCTCCAAAACACTATGTTTTATATAGTATTCCATTAGGTGGAAGAGATGGTAATAGCCGTGTTGATCCGCAGATTCCACTCCGCGATATGTATAACTTAATTCTTGAACCTTGGAGAGTGGGTGTAAAAGAAGCCGGTGCAATGGGAGTGATGGCATCGTATATCGATTACGATGGAGTTCCAATAATTGCTAGTGAGTATTTCCTCGGAAAAGTACTTCGTGAGATGTGGGGATTTGAAGGTTACGTAGTTTCTGATAGTGATGCATTAGAATATCTCCACACTAAACACATGGTTGCCGAAACTTATGAAGATGGTATTGCACAAGCATTTACTGCCGGACTTAATGTGAGAACTACTTTTACTAAGCCAGAAGTATTTACAATTCCATTACGTAACTCAATTAAACAAGGTTTGCTTGAAGAAGATGTAGTTGATGAAAGAGTACGTGAAGTTCTAAAAGTTAAATTCCGTCTTGGTTTGTTTGATAAACCTTTTGTTGAAGATGAAATGGCTGCCGATAAGATTGTTGCAAGTAAAGAGCATATGGATTTAGCACTGGAAAGTGCAAGAAAATCAATGGTACTATTAAAAAATAGTGGGCACATTTTACCATTGGATAAAAATTCTATTAAGAAGATTGCTGTTATTGGTCCTCTTGCTGATAATAAAAAAGATCTAAATCCAACTCAGTATTCTGGAGTTAACCAAAATCCAATTACAGTTAAGGAAGGATTTGAAAATTACTTTGAGGGAACAGATGTTGAAGTGACATATTCTAAAGGATGTGAAGCATCTGATAAGGATTTCCCAAGAAGTGATTTATACAGATTATCAATTTCAGTTGAGGAGCAGAATAATATTGATAATGCTGCTAAAATAGCGTCTGATGCAGATGTTGCTGTAGTTGTACTTGGTGATAACCTTAAAACACAAGGGGAATCACGTTCGCGTGTTTCTTTATCTTTACCTGGGTACCAACAAAATCTATTAAAAGCTATTTATAAAACCGGGACAAAAATTGTGCTTGTACTTATTAACGGTCGACCATTAACAATCAATTGGGCAAATGATAATATTGATGGAATATTGGAAGCATGGATACCAGGTCAATTTACCGGACAAGCAATTGCTGAAACAATTATGGGTGATAATAATCCAAGCGGAAAATTAACAGTTACGTTTCCAAAATCTGTTGGACAAATTCCGCAAACATTTCCTGCAAAACCGGGTGCCGATGGCGATGGATCTGCAAGAGTTAATGGAGTTATTTTTCCATTCGGACACGGTTTAACTTATACAAACTTTGCATATTCAGATTTAAAAATAAACAAAAAAGTTATTGATGATGTTGAGCAATTTGAAATAAGCTGTAAAGTTACGAATGACAGAAATACTAGTGGCGATGAAATTGTCCAATTATATATTAGAGATAAAATTAGCAGCGTTACAACTTATGTTAAAAATTTACGCGGATTTGAAAGAATATCATTAAAAAGAAATGAATCTAAAACAGTTAAGTTTTTAATTACTCCAGAGCATCTATCACTTTACAATAGAGAATATTTATGTGTTGCCGAACCTGGTGAGTTTGAAGTTTATATCGGAAGATCATCTGAAGATATTCGCTTAACAGGTATTTTTAAACTTGAAAATGAATATGTTATGCCTGATGATTATCAATATCATAAATAATTATTAATTTTACTAATAATATTTTTATTTTTTTATAAAATAATTTAATTTAGTGTTATGTGATGAAGAAAAAATTTGGTGCCATTCTCAATGATAAATTATTGACAAAAATAGACTTCTGAATTTTTCAGTAATCTTTAAAATTGAATTAGTAAAATAGATAATATCGATGGATGCCATTTTTATAATAGGAGCAACACTGGCTTTTTCCCTGCTATTTCTAGTTTTTAGCAAAAAAAACAAAAGTGATGGAGATTATGTTCTTGCTGCCTGGTTAACAGTTCTTGGATTGTATTATATAGTTCTTTATTTATATGCAGAAAATGTTATAAACATAAAGACAGGATTTACTACTCCTTTACTATTAGGACCTTTTTTGTATGTGTATGTATTAGTACTCACAAATGAAACAGGAAAGTTTAAATCCATTTATTGGTTACATGGGCTGCCTTTCTTGTTATTCAATTTGTATATGCAATTAAATTTATCCTTTCCTATTATAGCCGAAAAAAGTGAATATCTTAACTTCCCACTTTCAAGTTTTTATGGATTTATGGTATATTACTACATTACCCTTGGACCTGTTTATGTAATTTTGTCACTTCTTAGGCTAAAAAAACATACTGAGAATATTTATGAGAATTTCTCCTATTCTGAGCAAATAAACCTTCATTGGCTAAAATATGTCACATATCTCTATAGTATTTTTTGGATAACAATAATTCTTACCCATTTGTTTAGTGAGTTTCCTGTTATGGCGGTTAGCACGCTAGGATTTGTTATTTATCTCTCGTTAACCATTTTTATATTCTTTCTTGGCTATTTTGGTCTGAAACAACAGACAATTTACAAGAGTAAACCAACCACTGGACAAAAATGTAATTCTGTTTCTTCCACTGATGTTGCAAAAAAGGAAGAGCGTTATAAAAAATCGGGACTCAAACAAACAGAAGCACGTGAATATTTAGAAAAATTATTTAATTATTTTGAAAATGAGAAACCATACCTTAATGGTAAACTTTGTCTTAGTGATGTAGCCGCGCATTTGGATATCTCCCACAATTATCTCTCACAGATCATTAATGAACAGCTTGATAAGACCTTCTTTAGGTTTGCAAATGAATATAGAGTAAAAGAAGTGAAATATCGTTTATCAATGCCTGAATATAAACAATATACTTTATTAACTATTGCGCTTGAAAGTGGATTTAATACAAAGTCAAATTTTAATCGTATTTTTAAGAAGCACACTGGATTATCACCTAGTCAATATATAACCACTACAGAATAAATATAAAAATCTTAATCTATTCGATATTGAATTTCGAACCTGTCTGCCGACAAAGGCAAGCACGGAATAATGAAGGAAAAACAATAACTATTTTTAGGTGAAAAATATAGTGAATACTAGAAATTATGATTTGGAAGAAAGACTAATTGAGTTTGCAGTTTTAGTTAGCGATATAATTGATATTTGACATTATGCACACTAATTTCCTCATTAAATATTTAATAATGAGTTTCTAATTCGGAAAAATAATGTGCTGATTTTATGCTTTTCGTTCGATGTTCATTATTCCTTGTTCTTTATTAATAATTCATCTTTAAAATATAGTAATCATGATTTGGTTTTGAGGCTTACATACAATCCTAATTATTTATGCTGTATGTCTCAGTTCACTATCAATTCTTTCTTTTAATATTATTTTAATTAGTGATTGATATGGTACATCACGTTTATTTGCAATTAATTTTATGTCATTGAGTAAAAATTCGGGGAGCCTTAAAGAAATAGTTTTCGTTGATGGTTTTAATTTTGGGAATGATAATCGCTTCGATTTACTCCAATCTAAATATTCGGTTGAATCATTTTTTGACCAAAACTCTCTTTCTTCATCTTCAGTCTTAAATTTCGGTATGTTTTTTACTTTCTTCATTATATGTTTTTCTCTCTTTTTTAGTCATATCTCTAGCAGAAATAACTCTTATTAAGCTTTTTCTGAGTGTAAAAACAAGAAATAATATTCTATCCGAGTCAGTTCGTCCTAATGCAAACCAGCATTCTTCTTTTTGAGAATGTTTTACATCATCAGTAATTATCAATGGCTCATTAAAAAATATCTGTTCACATTCAACATGCAGGACTTCATGTTTGAGCCAATTTTTATCAATATTACCTTTATCCCACTGAAATCCTTCAACATTTTCCAAAATATTTTTCATATAAATGTATATTACATAAATATACTATGTTTTGCAACAATAAAAATATTTTAGGTATATAGAACACAAATTATTTTTGATGAATCGTTCAAGATGTCTAAATATTTCTAGTTTAACTAATTTGCAATCACTAATCGTCTATCGAAAACCTGTCCGCCGTTTTATCAGAGGATCAAAAGAAATTGACAATAGCAGATTTTTGACCCGTACGTTCGGTAGGCGGGTTAGCGATTTTTGATGGTTTCTAGTGTATCCAGTTTATGATTTAGATCAAGAAAGTAGACTCTCAGCTTATTGAGAAGTCATATTATTTATTTATACAGCAGATTAGAATATATATTCATACGAATGTGTCCATTCCTATAGGATTAGACGATATTATAGGTTTTATTTTGCAAATTACAATAATTCTTTCGTACGATGTGGTTATTACTTAATAATACTAGGAGAAGAAATGAGTAAAATACAAGCAATTTATATATTATTAACTTGTTTTTGTGAACTCTTTGCTTCCTTTAGCTCAAATCCGACACATTTATAAAACTCAATGTTTTCATTTCTAGAAATTGAGTTAGTATTTGTTTATTTAATGCACTAAGATAAACGTGCTATTTGGATATAATCTTAAAAATTACCCAAACTAATTAACCAATTATTTAATAATGGAGCAAAACATGAAAAAACAAGTACAAACTCAATTCAAAAAATTAGGATTTCTGATTTTTGGATTACTTTTTAGTTCCCAAATGCTTTTTGCCCAAACGGGTTCTTTAAAGGGAACTGTTACTGATAATGCAAGAAAAGCATTACCGGGAGCAAATATCATGATTGAGGGAACAGAATTAGGAACAGCATCAGATTTATCTGGTTCTTTTGAGCTTTCTGATATTCCAGTAGGTAAACAAACTGTTAAAGTTTCATTTGTTGGTTATCAATCAACATCAGAATTGGTAAATATTGTTGACGATAAAACTTTAGAAGTTTCTTTTATTCTTACAGAAGATACCCATTCTTTAGAGTCGGTTATGGTGACAGCCACAAGGCGTACAACTGACATTCAAACCACTCCTGCTTCTATTTCGGCTATATCAGGCAAGCAATTAGAAGAACAAGGAAAAGTAGATGTTACGCAGTTTATTGATGCAATTCCTGGGGTTACTTCAGTATCCAATGGATCAAATAATAGAATCATATTTCGTAATATCGCAACATCAACTCAGGAAGCAGGCAGTGCCGTGTCAGCAACTTACTTCGATGATTTTCCCATTTCTAATCCTGGAGGTGGAATCCCAACCATCCGTATGGTTGATATGGATCGGGTTGAAGTGCTAAAAGGACCTCAGGGAACCTTGTTTGGCCGTAGCGCTATGAGTGGTATTGTTCGTTATATGCCTAACAAGCCAAACACTAAAAAAATTGAAGCTGGAATTAATACTTACACTTCTAGCACAACAATGGGTGGTATAAATTTTGGTGCAAGTGGTTATTTGAATTATCCAATATCTGAAAATATGGCTGTTCGTGCAGTAATATATAAGTATAATAATAGTGGCTTTATTGATAATGTTGAGTTGAATGTTCCTGATTTTAATGATGAGAAAATATTTGGTGGACGTTTTGCGTTCCATTGGCAACCGACTGATAAATTTTCGGTAGGAGCAATTTATTTAAAAGAGAACTATCAAGGTTCATATGCTTGGGTTACAAGTACGCATGACCCAAGTGATCCGTATGCTCATAATCCTATAAATGTCAAAGACCGGACAAGGATTGATGGGACAAAGCAAGAGAATTCACCTGCCTATGACTTT
>JBDLIN010000020.1:0-28622 GCA_039714835.1 Bacteroidota bacterium
ATAATCAAAATAATTATTTAATTCTTTATTTATTCTTTGTTCAAAATAAGCACCCCAAGTAAAATGTTCATTTTCTTTATAAAGACCAATTTGATGCCAGTAATAACTAATATCTGATGCTTCAATAAAAGAATTATAACTGCCATAATAAAGGATATTTAACTGGTCGAATTCTCTTTCAATTCCCAATTCATAAGTTGATATAAAATCACTATATGGAGTTACTGATCGGAATGGATTACTATTAAACTCTTGGCTTGTTGACAATGAAAAATTCCATTGACCTAATGTATGCTGAGGGGAAACTACAATAACCAGAAATAATATAGAAATCAGAAACTGCTTTACAATATTAATACTCAATTACCACCTCGACCATTGCCATTGCCTTTACCCTTATATGGGCCTTTGGATCCATCACTATTTTTTCCTGAACCATCTTGTGGTTTTAAATTCATATCTTCCCCTTTATAACGCTTCATTTGCTGTTTGTTTTTTCCACGCATCATCAAATTATCATTTATACCATCACCATCAAGATCAACATATTCACGAGAACGATTCTTTTTTAGTTTAATATAATCTTCGTCGAGTCCATTTGGTATACCATCACCGTCATGATCCGGAGCATTATCATTATATCCGTCACCATCATTATCAACGAATTTATTACCATGTCCCTTGGTGTCAACTTTTTCTTTAATTTTCGTTGAGTCTTGTCCTAAAATTACATTTGCAGAAAAAGATAATAAGATTATAAATATGTATGTTATTGTAACTTTGCTTTTCATAGCTTCCTCCATAATATTTTATTTTGTTACGCAAAATAAATGCCATATATAATTAGATTACTATTATTGTATAATGGATTCAAAAATCAAGCTTTTAATTTTCTTTAATAGAGGAAATCGACTAAATGGGCGACAAAAATCGACTAAAAGGGCGAGCTCAAAAACTCATAATAATGAAATTGATAGAAACTATTATTAAAATAAAAAAGGGAGTGTAAGCACTCCCTTTTTGAATAAACTATTTTAGTTTAACTTATTTACCGCCACGTTTTCCTTTTCCTTGAGGACCTGTACCATCACATTCACCAGTACCTGTTCCATCACCAAGTTGTTTTCCGAATCCATTTCCATCTTGTGGTCTTAAACCACTTCCATCACCGTATCCATTTCCTTCGCCAGAACCAGCACCAACTTTATTTCGTAAGTTTTTTCTATTACGAGTCATTACTTTTTGAGCTTCTTGGTTATCTTTATTAAAATTATCACAGATACCATCTCCATCAGCGTCAACCCATTGAGATTTTACTTCGTTTCTCTTCACACCTTTACCATCTGGATTTTGTTGTGCAAATGTTGTTGTTGTGAATAAAGCTAGAACTAAAAGAGCAGCTAAAAGATTCATTAAGTTTTTCATTTTGTTACCTCGTTGTTTGAGTTAAATAATTAAATTGTTAAGCAAAGCTATTAAACAATTGTGCCAAAGTGATTTTGTTTGGTTTTTTAATGAAAACCGAAAGAAATGAATTATCTATCTTTTTCATTAACAACATATTAGTCGAGAGGTTCGACTTATGTGTCGAAAAAGCTAAACTCTACTCCATTATTTAAAAAGTTTATGTCAACATTATTTTGGAACTTTAGTTTGTTTTCTCTGTAACTATATATGTCTTTTAATAAGGATTAGGTTTTTTTATTTGGAGTAATTTTTGCTATATGTTGTAATAGCATAATTAATGTATAAAGCAAAGGAGACTACTATGAAAAAGAAACTTTTATTGAACCTTTTAATTTTTGCTGTTTTTTCAGCTTTAGTTATCAGTTGTAGTTCAGAGGCTACAAATCCCGAACAAAATGGAACACTAAATTTATATCTTACTGACGCACAAACTGACTACGATGAGGTAAATATTACATTTTCTGAGATCAGTGCTCACATAGATTCAGATTGGGTTACTGTTTTGGGAGAAGAAGTTATGGTTAATCTGCTTGACTATAATAACGGTAAAACTTTTCTATTAGCCAGTGAACCTTTACCAATTGGAAAGTATACTCAGATAAGATTACATATTACAGATGCAAATGTAGTTGTTGACAATGAAACAATACCAATGAAGGTTCCAAGTGAAAAGTTGAAATTAGGTCCGCAGTTTACAATGGAAGAAGGAATAGCTTTTGGATTAATTATGGACTTTGATGCTAGTAGATCAGTAGTAGTTTCTGGACCAAAAGATAATCCAAAGTATAAATTGAAACCACATATTAGAGTAGTACCTGAAGCAGTTACAGGATCAATTTCTGGTAATGTACTTAACCATCAGGATTATCCTATTGCTTATGCTATCGTAGCCGGCGATACTGTTGCGACATCAATTGTTAAAGATGATGGTACTTTTGTTTTAGGTTTCCTTGAAGGTGAAACTCATCAAGTTGATATACAAGATAGTGTAGGACTATATCATAGTGAATCTGGTGTTAGTGTTATTATTGGTGAAAATACAGACTTAGGTGATATAACTTTACAGTAAAAAATTTATTTAATTCAAAAAGGAGAAAAAGATGAAAACTATAATTATGACAATCATGATGCTTTCTATTCCATTTATGCTGCTTGCACAAGAAGTTGATCCTAAGCAAGCAAAGAAGAAGCAGGAACAAATAGAGAAAAAAGTAGATCAAGCTGACAAAATGACTGAAAAAGAGAAGCAAAAGCAAGCTGAGAAGAAAATGGAGCAGGCTCAGAAAAAAGAACAGCAAATGAATAAGAAAATGAATAAAGAGGAAGAAAAAGCTTACAAGAAAGCAGAGAAAGATATGGTTAAAGAACAGAAAAATCTGGAAAAGGAAGCCGAAAAGGAAATGAAGCAAGAAATGAAAAACGCTAAAAAAGAGGCAAAAGAAGCCCAGAAATCTGCGAAGAAAGAAGCTAAAAAACAAAAGAAAAATAAATAACCTATCGTTATTTAATTTTTATATAAGTAGAAGTTGATGAAAAAGAGGAGAGTTTTATAATAATGTGAAACTCTCCTTATTTATTTAACCCAAAAATATTATGCTAAGAAAAATAATTTTATCTCTAATAGTATTAATGCAATTTGGAGTTACTGCAATAGCACAGGAAAGCGATGAATCATCCTATAACTATTCAATAGGTATGAAGTATTTGAGCCGATTTGTTGCCTATGGTATAGACTTAGCCGATGATAATACTGCCTGGGGAATTAATACGTCTTTAGGACACAGTTCTGGTTTCTATGTTGATGGTTATTATACTAAACCGATCACTAATCAGTTAGATTTACAGCAATGGGGTGTTGATATTGGATATGAGAAGGAGTTCTTTTCCGGATTCAATATGTATATGGAATATAGTCATTTTGAATTTGCTACTGATACAGCAAATATTTTATCACAGTTCACCAATTCATTATCAGTAAATACGGAATTTGACCTTGCTATTTTTGATCTTGGATTGTCTTATGATCATTACTTTGGAGAGCCTGGAGCATCCTATTTCGGGATTGATATTTCTACTTTCTATGACTTAGGTCCTTTCTATATTATGCCCATGGCTCAAGCAGTATTTATGTCTCAAACTATTGAAAATAGTTATTTGTCTAAGGGAAAAACGAAAAAGAAAAATGATCCAATAGTTGAAGTAACAGAAGTCATCGGTTTAGCAAACACTATGTTGACTCTTGTAACGATATGTCCAATAATAGATAATGTAAGTCTTTCAGTTGTCCCGGCACTTATTTTTAATAATCAAAGTGAGTTGTCAAATGAATCTACTCAATTTGTCTGGAATGCAGGTTTACGTTATAACTTGAGTTTCTAATATTTGATTGAATAACACTTCTTGTCTGGGTATATTTTAAACATTAAAATAATCTTACGAAAACTAAAATACATTAAATAATAAAAGGAGAAAAAATGAAAAAAAATGTCTTATTTATGCTATTCAGTTTTGTATTTGTAACAATAGGCTGCAGTGATGATTGTGAAGAGCAAAATCCTACAGTTAAATTAGTAAACAATGGAACAGATGTAGCAGATATTCAAATTAAAACAAGTGGCGGAAATACAGAAAATATTAATAATATTGAACCAGGAACCTCATCTGAAAGACGTTCATTTGCACCTGGAACAATTGAATTTACAATAGATATTAAAGGTGTAACTGAACAAATAGAATATTCGTTTACTGTAGTATATTGCAACGATTATACTGTAACAATAAACGAGAATAATCAAGTTTCACATGATGGTGTGCCGATTAAAAAGACAGCAATTCCAAATAGTCTTTAGTAAAATTCTTAAAGAAACCTTTGTATAGTTTTCTGACTTGTCATTCCCGAGATTTTTAATCGGGAATCTATCATTACAAAGATTCCGGCCTGTCCGTCGTATCCCGATTGTATCGGGAGAAGGCGGTCTAAAAGATTGCATGAATGACCGTTTTACCAAAGTTATTCAAAGGTTTCTTTAAGATTTAAATCCTTTCCTTATCCAATAAATAATCAGTTTTCGAATGATTATGATTAAAACTCTTTATCAATTCAAATGTATACGGGATTTGTTTGGATAATCGATCAATCAAATCGTTTGAAAGAGATAGACGAGAAAATGGAACTCGCTTAACATACTCTTGAATATTTCCAGCATCTCTTCCATACTTATATTCATATGTAAAATTACCACTCTCGTCAATTATGTTATTTTCGTTTAAGTAATTCGGAACACTAATATAGAATTCGCTATCTAAAATATTTCCATTATTAAATAATTTAGCTTTGTTGAGATATGCATAAAGCTCTTTTGCAGTATTTACAGCAGGATCTACAAGTTTAATGTCTTTATTCATGTATTGCCTATAAACATATTTTTCGTTTTCTTTTAAGTTATAAGCTCTGTTGAATTCGTTTTGAAACTCCTTCATATAAAAAGGGTAATGTGTACAGCCGAGTATAACAGACTTTAATTTATTTTTTGTGTCACTGTTTTTTATAGTTTCCAGTAATGAGATCACATGGTAAGAGATATAATTTCTAATTGAATTTAATTGAAGCTCGCTCGGATTATCTTTACTGCCATTAAATAAAATTTGATTATGATCAAAATCGAATGCATATTTATTTAACAAACTTTTATCAATTTTCGCTTTTTCATTTTTTAATGAAGGACCCCGATAATTCTCTCTTGGTTTTTCTAAATCAGGATTTAAATAATCTTTCTCTCCATCAATAGCGGCCGCAAGACCGATACCTGCTTGCTGATATGATTCAATTGTTCCAGTATATTCTAATATTTTCTTCTGCTCAGCAACTGTATTAGTATAACCATTTGAAGCAACTGTACCGGCTGTTGCCATAATTCCGATTACTGCATTCTCTTCCTTTGTAATAGATTCGAGAGCTCCACGTACACCAGCACCAATTACTCCGATAACTTTAATATCAAGCTCTGCTCTTTCAATAAAATTTTCGATATCTATTTTTCCATATGCAGTAGCAGTATTGCAGGCAATTACCAAGGCTTTTATTTCTTGTTTGTCTATTTGTGGAGTTTTAGAGTTTCCATTTTTATAATACTTGTTTCCAAGAAGGAATTGCATGTCTTTTATAACATGTTCCTTGAGTAGATCGGTTTTACCATGACCAGAATATTCTCCATAAGGCATGTTTGCTTTATCGCCAAGATAGATAAAGCATTCCTCATCGAAATCACGGTTTTTATCTCCAAGAGTTGAAATCGTATGATCAGAATTATTAAATTGATCTGCATTCACTATTGCATCAAGGACAGTCAAACCTCCGGTACCAGAATCAAAAATTCCAATTGGTAGTTTATTTTTCTTAGATGGATATTCCTTAACGTTAATATAAAAGAAACTTTTGGGATTGTTAAGGATTTCATTTTGAATGGTAGTATAATTTATATCCTCCTGTGTTGTACAAGAGGATATAAATAGTATTATTAAAAGCGAAGAAAATGTTATAAGTATTTTATTCATTTTCTTTTTTTAATCCAAAATCAGCTTCTAACGGAATAAATTTCGTTATTATAAATGCAGGAATTGTAACAATTATCACCCAAACAAAGAAATGCTGATAGCCGATTAATTCTTGAAGCCAGCCGCTGAGCATTCCTGGTATCATCATACCTAAGGCCATAAAGGCAGTTGCAATTGCAAAGTGGGCAGTTTTATGGTCACCCTGTGAAACATAGATCATATACAACATGTAAGCTGTAAATCCAAAACCGTAGCCAAATTGCTCAATTGCAACGCAAAGATTAATTATCAGAAATGATTCCGGTGTTGTGTAAGATAAATATATATATACAGTATTAGGAAGATTTATCGCTATTAGCATCCACCAAAGCCAGTATTTAAGACCATTACGTGCAGCTACAAATCCGCCAAGTAATCCACCTAAAGTAAGTGCTAATAGACCTACTGTACCATACACTAAACCTACTTCACCAGTAGTTAAACCTAGTCCGCCGACCTCTCTTGCGTCTAATAAAAACGGAGATGCTAATTTAACCAATTGAGATTCACCAAGTCTGTATAAAAGCAAAAAGGCTATAATTACACCGATATGTTTTCGCTTAAAGAATATTACAAAAGTGTCAATGAACTCTTTCATAACACTTTTGTTTCCCTCAGCAATTGCTGGTTTATCGTTAGGTGAATGGGGAAGAATAAATTTGTGATAAACAAAGAATATGAAAAACAAAACAGTTAAAATTGAAAAAGTTATGACCCAGGACAATTTAATGTTACCAGCTCGTGCCTCAAAAGATGCAGATGAAATAGATTTAAGTTTTGGATCAAGTTGGATAACCGCTAAAGCTGGTCTATTCCAGTTTTCACTATTGAAAGCAAAACGTGTTCCTTCAATCAGAGCAATACTTTTATCTCCACCACTTCCACCAAAGTTTACGACAATTTCTTCATCATCGGCGGGTTTGTTGGAAAGATGAAAATTGATTAGAGCAACATTACCAACTTCATCGGTTGATGCTGTTTCCTTTTCCTCAGCACCAAAGGTATTTTTAATATATGCTTCAAATGTTGAAAGCTTCATTGTTTCTGAGGTTTCATCTTCGCTAGACACCATATAATCTGTAAAGCCATTTGCATTATTCCAAGCCGTGACCATATTAACAATTGAATCAACTTTGGATTGACTTATTTTTAAAGTGCTTATCTTTAACTCAGCTGGGTCAGCGATTACCCGCAAGTCACCATCCATCGGAGAAAAACTTAGAGAATCGACGTTTATTGATTGTTCAACTGCATCAGGGGATGAATGAACTAAAATATCAACAGTTGGGAGACCAGTTGTGCTCTCAAAATATCCAGCAACAATTATCAAAATTCCCTGTCCAGTTATCATTGCCAGGCGATAAAATGTACTTCTAATCCCAACAAAATATGCCTGCTGATGTTCAGATAATCCAATCATATAGAATCCGTCTGCGGCAATATCATGTGTAGCCGAGCTGAACGCAAGCAGCCAGAAGAATGCAAGAGTGTATTGGAAAAAATTTGGAACTGGAATTGTCAACGCTACTCCAGCAAGACCAGCACCAACAAAGAGTTGCATAATAATAATCCAAAGCCTCTTTGTTTTGAACATATCTACAATTGGTGACCACAAGGGTTTAATTACCCAAGGTAAATATAGCCAGCTTGTGTAAAGGGCAATATCAGTATTTGAAATACCAAGTCTTTTATACATTATTACAGAAACGGTCATTACAACAATGTAAGGGATACCTTCAGCATAATAAAGCGATGGTACCCATGCCCATGGATTACGTTTGGTAGCTTTTTCTCCTTTCATATATAGTACCCCAATAAATTAAATATTGTTTATTTTATCCAGTATCCCGCATCAAGCATCCAGAATTTCCTTTGCCATAATTGCAGCACCCATTTCTGGAGGGAGCTCTGCATCCATTATTCTTATATTTTCCAATTTGTTTACACTTTCACAAAAAAGAGTTGCATAGAAATTATCAGTAGTAACAATACCGCCTATTAGACTAACGTAAAGAACGTCAGATTTTATTTTATTATGCATCGATTTGAAGTGCAAAATTACTTCTAATATTTCATTATTTAAAATATTCAAACATGCTGAATCGCCTTTATCAGCAGCTTTGATAACAAGAGGAGCAACTTGAGGAATATCGAAGTTGTTTTTATAAACTGCATTAATAAGTTCAGTAGAATCAGTCAATCCAAATTTATCACTAACAAGTTTAGTTAATATTGATTCACTTTTTCTTCCATCAAAAGATTTTGCAACTTCAGTTAAACCTGCACGACCAATGTGAAATCCACTTCCCTCGTCCCCAAGTTGTCTTCCAAAACCGCCAACTCTATGAATATTTCCATCTTTATCTTTCCCAAACATTATGGATCCAGTTCCAGCAATAAGAATACTGCCTGGTTTTCCGGAGAATGCTCCTTCTAATGCAATGCGAGCATCACTTTCAACTCTAAAATTATTTATTTGGATATTTTTTTCTTTAGATAATGAAGTTACACTTTCTTCTAATTTTTTTGCATCATCTTTTCTGCCAGCCCCAGCTGTCCCTATAAGAATAGTTTTTACATCTGTTAATGAAATGTTACTCTTTTGTGAAAGCTCAGAAACTAAGTTAATGATCGATTCTGAAACATCAGCTAAATCAAAAACTAAAAAATTTGAAGGTCCACCAATCCCATCAGCTAAAATATTATTATTCTCATCTACTAAAACACCTTTTGTTTTGGTTCCTCCACCATCAATTCCAATAAAATATGACATACTTTACTCAATTATTAAAATTTAATGAAAGATAAAATATAAGAAACAAAGTTGAAAACAAAACATTATACTACTTTTACGGTTGTAAAATAAAATAAAAGAGTCTCAATATGAATCAATCATAAAAATTATAGCCAACAAAAAGGTTAATTTAGGCCCATAATCAAAGGAAAACAAAGTTTGTTTTTGGAATAAAATTTGACATTTAAGCTAATTAAGCTATTTTTCAAAAATATTTAATTATCATTGTTGAAATGTTAAAACAATTTATGAGCGAAAAGAATTTAATAAATAGACCATTAATCATAATTGGTTTAGCAATTTTATTTTTATTTGCTATCTCTTTTCTTCCGGATGAGATAACTATTTTCGGAATAGAGATCAAATCAGTAGATATTTTAGAAGATCTTAAAAGGGATGATGCCAATGAAGAAATTGGAAAAGTTCAGAATTTTAATAATCAAATTTTTGAAAATATAGTAATCTACTCATCAACCTCTCTTTTCAGTTTTGATCATAGCAACAAGGTTAATCATTTTATCAAGAGTGAAATTGATAAGTTTGAGGAAACTATCTCAAAACCTACTCCCGATCCTCCAAATTCTCCGCTAGAAGGAAATATTAAGCAACTAAAACATTTTTTTGAAGCTCTTAAAAACGCAAAGAATTCACAAGTAAGAATTGCACATTACGGTGATTCTTCGTTAGAAGGAGATTTGATTACCGCATATCTTCGCAATAAATTTCAAAAGCAATTTGGTGGAAAAGGTGTTGGGTATCTTCCGATAACATCACAAGATATTAATTTTAGAGAAACAACTAAAATTAATTTTTCTGATGACTGGATTTCAGCATCAATTACTGGAAACAATTCTGAAAACTTATCGGTTGGAATTGCGGGAAAAGGTTTCCTTAATTCAAAAGGTAGCTGGGTTGAGTATTCTGCAATTCCAAAATTTAGATCCACCAGAAATTTTGATATTGTAAGAGTCTTCTATACTGGCTTAATAAACAATTCAGAGTTAATATATTCGTTAAATGGAACTTCAAAGAAATCAATTCCTATTTATAAAAGTGATGGAATTAGTGAAGCAATTATAAAAGAGGTGAACTCAACTTCGGTGAAACTGACTTTCCCAGAAGAAAACTCAACCTACATATTTGGTGTCAGCTTGGAAGATACAAACGGTGTATATATTGATAATCTGCCCCTCCGAGGCTGTTCAGGTGTGGCTCTGAAAAAGATTCCACGGAAAACACTTAAAGAATTTAACTCAATTCTAAATTATCAATTAGTGATTTTAGAATTTGGTCTAAATATCTTAAGTGGAAGAAAGACTAACTTTAAAAAGTATGAACAGGAAATGACAGAAGTAATCACTGAATTTAAAAAATCATTTCCCAATACCAGCTTTCTATTAGTTGGCGTGCACGATAAGAGTATCAAGAAAAAGAAAAAGTTTGTGACAGATCCGGAAATCAAAAAGCTAATTCAATCCCAGAAAAACATTGCAAAAAATACTGACATTGCATTTTGGAATTTATTCGAAGCAATGGGAGGTGAAAATTCCATGCAACATTGGGTTGACGCTAATCCACCACTTGCTTATAGTGATTATACCCACTTTACCAGCCAAGGGACAAAAAAAGAAGCAGAAATGCTTTTTAAATCAATAATGAATGCAAATAGACAATTATGATCGACCTAAAAAGTCTTGAAGACAAAACAGTTTGGCAAAGATGGGAATATTTCGCAGATACTCAACCTGACAAAACAGCGATAATTCACTGGGAGGCAGTAGGGAAAAATTATCGTTGGACGTATAAAAGTCTTCTTGAAACTGCTAATAAATTTTCTAACCGTTTAAAACAAATCGGTGTGCAAAAAGGAGATGTTTGTGCGATAGTTATTCGTCATAATCCTTTGTTCTATCCATTTTATATGGGAATTGTTGGTGTTGGTGCTTTGCCAACTGTACTGGTTTATCCAAATCCAAAATTGCATTATCTTAAATTCCAGCATGGTTTGGTAGGGATGGCAGAAAGGTCTGGGCTAGATTGGATATTCACTGAAAAAGAACTTGATAAAATAATAAGACCATTAATAGTAAGCAGAAGAAGGATAAATACCGGTTTGTTTTTCCCATTAGAATGGGATATAAAAGATAGTATAGCTGGGAAAGGAAATGCAGAACTTGCTGAAATTAGAACTTCTGTAAAAATGAAAGATCCAATGCTTTTACAGCATTCATCAGGTACGACTGGTTTGCAGAAACCAATTGTATTATCACATAGTGCAATTGTTAATCATGTAAACAATTATGGAAAAACAATTCATCTTTCTAAAGATGATGTAATAGCCAGTTGGTTACCGCTGTATCACGATATGGGACTTATTGCAGCTTTTCACCTTCCATTAGCAGTTGGCATTACCACAATCCAAATGGATCCATTCCAGTGGATTTTAGCTCCTTCACTATTATTAAATGCTATTTCAAGTGAAAAAGCAACATTAACATGGCTCCCTAATTTTGCGTATAATTTAATGGCAGATAAGATCAAAGAGGAAGAGCTAAAAAATGTTTCACTTAGAAGTTTAAGAATGCTTATTAACTGTAGTGAAAAGGTGAGATCCGATAGTCATGAAATGTTCTATAGAAAATTTAGTGAATATGAACTCCATGAAAACACACTCACGACAATGTATGCTATGGCAGAAACTACTTTAGCTGTTACACAAAGTAATGTTGGAAAGAGAGCAACTGAGATTACTGTTGATAAATTTGCTTTAGCGCGGGGAATAGTAAGTTCAACGGATAATAAGAATAAAATAAAAACATGTGTCTCATCAGGAAAATTAATTGATGGCTGTGAATTAAAAGTTGTTAATGAAAGGCGCGATACAGTTGCTAATGATAGAGTTGGGGAAATTGCTGTTAAGTCGGTTTCAATGTTTGATGGATATCGAAATTATCCTGAGAAAACCTCAGAAGTATTTGATGAGGAAGGTTGGTTTTACACTGGGGATCTTGGATTTATGGATGATGATGATCTTTACGTAATTGGAAGAATAAATGATGTTATAATTGTTGCAGGAAATAATATATATCCTGAAGATATTGAAGATGTTGTTAGTAAAGTTGAAAGCGTTATTCCAGGTAGAATTATTGTCTTCGGAGAGGAAGATGTAGTACTGGGAACTGAGCAAGTTTGTGTTGTCGCTGAAACAAAATATGATAATGAAATAGAACTACAAAAGTTAAGTATGGATATTATTAAAGTTGGAATGTCAATAGATGTTAATATTCATAAGATCTATTTAGTTCCTCCAAGATGGTTGATTAAGAGCTCGTCTGGCAAGCCAAGTAGGAAGACGAATAAACAACGTATTTCGGATAACATAGATAAAAATGTTTGGTGCAATAAATGATTTCTCAAAGACTGAAAATAGTGATTTGCAATGAGTTAAATCTGAATCCAAATCTAATTGATTTGTATAATAATACAGAAGCAAATGAGATCCCAGGATGGGACTCGCTTAATCATGCTAATGTTATTGTTGCGATTGAGAAAAATTATGAGTTACGCTTTACTGGACTAGAAATACTCAAATGTAAAAACATAGGTGATCTTCAAAATTTAATTGAACTTAAAATAGTAAAATCTTGAATTTTGATTTGACTAAAATATCATCCTTATTAAGTTATGATCCTAACGATCCACTATTATTTGGTTCAGGCTTATTTCTATTTCTCTTCTTTTTTCTTCTTCTTTTTTATAGACTTATGGCTAATTCAAGAAATGGAAGAATTTTACTACTGACTTTCTTTTCGCTCTATTTTTATTACAAGGCAAGTGGATTGTTTGTTCTCCTATTGATATTCAACGCGATCATTAATTTTTACTTCGGGGAGTGGATTTATAAATCAGCCAAACATAATAAGAAAAGGATTATTCTAATTTTATCAATTGTATTTAATTTAGGTGTTCTTGGTTATTTTAAATACACGAATTTCTTTATGCAACTTGTAGCAGATATTGCAAATAGCTCATATGATCTTTTCGATATCATCCTACCCATTGGAATCTCTTTCTATACATTTAAATCGCTCAGTTACATAATTGATATTTATTTAGATATGATTAAACCAACTGAGGATTTTAAAAGTTTTGCATTATACGTTTTCTTCTTCCCAAATATTTTAGCTGGACCAATTGATAGGGCATCAAAATTTTTACCTCAAATTCAAAATGAATATATAATTACGCGAAAAGATATTGCGATGGGATTGATGCTTATAATGATGGGTCTGGTAAAGAAGATAATGATCGCAGATTATATCAGTCTAAATTTTGTAGACCGTGTATTTGAATCACCATTAAGGTTTACAGGAGTTGAAAACCTGCTTGCGGTTTATGGATATACGCTTCAGCTTTATTGTGACTTCTCTGGGTATTCTGATATTGCGATTGGGATAGCGCTTTTATTAGGATTCAAATTGATGGAGAATTTTAATTATCCATTTAAAGCGAAAAGCATT
This sequence comes from Bacteroidota bacterium, assembly GCA_039714835.1. GTDB lineage: Bacteria > Bacteroidota > Ignavibacteria > Ignavibacteriales > Melioribacteraceae > SZUA-22. The sequence continues at coordinate 13,375 of JBDLIN010000020.1, forward strand.
GCAGATTTCTGGAGGAGATGGCACATTTCACTTTCAAGTTGGCTTCTAGATTATGTTTTCCGTCCTCTACAAATCAAATTTAGAGATAGAGGTGTAGCTGGCAATGTATCCGCCATATTAATTACATTTGTTTTAATTGGGTTATGGCATGGAGCAAGTTGGGCTTTTATAATTTGGGGTTTATTGCACGGTATATATATGTCGATTGGCTTGTGGGTAAACAAATACAAGAAATCAGCTTATACTAAATTAAAATTGTCAGACACAAAACTTTTAGGATTTGGACAAATTTTTGTTACGTTTAATCTAGTTACATTCTCTTTTGTTTTTTTTAGAGCAGATAGCTTTACAAATGCACTCAATGTTCTTAAACAAATATTTTATTTCTTTAAGCCTGAAATATTAATTCAGTTTGCAGAAGCATATACGCCTACGTTAGTATTAATAATAGTTGGACTTGCTCTTAATTTTTCACCTAACTCATGGATGCAAAAGAGCGTTAATATAATTGAATCGCTTCCAGTTGCCTTTCAAGCAGCTTTATTGACCTTTGTGATATGGATTGTTGTACAAGTTCAATACGCTGATTTACAGCCATTTATTTATTTTAAATTTTGAATAATTTAATGAAGATACGAGAACAAAAAATATTAAATGCTTTTAATAGCAAATTTAGGTTTCATCAACTTTTGCTATGTTTTTTGATGATTGCTTTCTCCTTTAGTTTAATTACGAAAGCACAAAGTTATGATTATAAAACTGCTGCTAAAACGCAAATGGTTTCTGGGAAGTATAGTGAAGCGATTAATTTGCTGAACAAGCATGTCTCTTCAAAACCGAGAGATGCTGAAGGGTACGCATTAAGAGCAGAATGCTATGACAATATAGACCAGCATTATAATGCAGTTCTTGATTGGGAGAAGTCTACCAAGCTTGATCCAGAAAATAGTGACTTTAAAAGCAACTATATAAAATCAAAAAAAACACTTGATGCTAATTTGAATAAAAAAATTAAGGGTCATGAAAGAGAATTAGCGATTGATCCGTCTGCGTCAGAAAATTATCTTGAGATAGGTAAAGCATATATGCAAATAGAGGATTATGAAAAAGCTGAAGAATACTATGATAAATATTTATCGCATGTTCCAGAAACCTCGAGTGATGAAATACTTAGATATGCTGAAATTCTAGCAAAAAATAATAAGATTAAAAAAGGCGAAAAAATTCTTAAGGAATATTCCGAAAAGTATCCGGATGATTGGCGGCTTCAAAGTAGGTACGGTTATTTTCTTATGTGGAATGGAAAATATAATTCAGCGAAAAGAAATTTTGAGTCAGCTTTAAAGATAAAACCATATTTTAAGGAAGCTCAGGATGGAATGGACATTGTTTCAAGGCAGGCATATGTAACTCAAAATAATCCTATACCAGAGGTAAAAGAGTATCCAATTGACAGATATTACAGATTACTAAAAAAGGATCCATCGAATGATGATCTAAGACTAAAACTGGCAGATGAACTTATCAAGGCCAATAGAATTGAAGAAGCATACAATCAATATCAAATACTTTCCTTTTTTGATCCAGAGAATAAAGAATATGAGATACTACTTGACGATTTCTATGAATATCGTGATAGCGTTTATCATTATAGAATTGATAATCTTAAGAAAAGATTGATTAATAATCCAAAGGATAAAAAGTCAGTAATGAAAATAGCAGAATATTATAGTCTTCTTGAAGAATATGATAAATCTGCTCAAGTATTAAAAGATTACCTTAAGATCGTACCAACCGAAAGAGATTATAAATTCCTTTTTATGTACGCAAAAGCACTTGCATGGAATAGAGAAATTGATAAATCCTTTGAAGTGTTAGATGGATTGATCAAAAAAAATCCCCGAAATTTGAATTATAAATTATTCTGGGCACAGGTTTCAATTTGGGAGCAGCGGGATTTAAATGCTGCAGAGTTGTATGTTGATGAGGTCCTTTCAGCTCGGCCAAATAATGTAGATGCTTTAATAGCAAAAGCCACATTGCTTGGAATGAGAAATGAATTTGATCAGGCACAATCTTATGCAAAGAGAGCAATAGCTGTTGATCCAATGAATTTTGATGTTATCGCTTTACAGTCAAAATTGGAGCTGCAAAAATTAAGGGCAGAAGAGGATATGCAATTCCAAATATTGGAAGATGGAAGAATCCTTGTTCAGAAAGAGAAGTGCGATTCCGCATTATCATACTACGAAAGATATCTTTCACAGGCAAAACCAAACAATCTTGTTAAAAAAGAATACGGAGATGTTCTTTCCTGCGCAAAAAAATATGATGACGCGTTTAAAGTTTATAATGAAGTCTTGAGTGATGGATACATGTACGAAGCTGAGTTAGAAAGGGCAAAGCTATACTATATAGTTGGAGATTCGATAAAAGCAGTAAATGCTTTCAATCAACTTGTTAAGAAAGAGCCATATGAATTTCAACCGAGACTTTATCTTGGTGACTCATATGTTAAAGTAGAAGAATATGACTCAGCTTTAGCTGTATATGATTCTCTTCTTACATGGGATCTGGATTCAGTAGAAACAGCAATGGTTATGCAGCGTAAAGAATGGATACCCCCTAGTGGTTTTAATGCTGTAATAAGTTCTTTTCCATATCTTCTGGGATTAGCCCCTGCTGTACAATACTATTCAGATAATTTAAGTTTTCAATTCACTAAAATTGGAGCAAGACTTGATATAGGAATATTTAAGCATCTAATCATGGGAGCCTCTTTTTATAAATGTTTTTCAAGAGCAAATGCTGAAAACTTGAACCAATATACACTTGATCTAGTTGATCCTTCATCATTATACGGTTTTACAGGAAAGAGGGAATTTACGACATTTAAGGGACATCTATTTATCCCGATTTCAAAAGAAATTCTTGTTTCCGGATCTTATGGAACTTTGAATACATCAGATTATAATAATGGGCATGAAACAGAATTTGCATTTAAGTATGACAATCAAAAAACGTTTGGGATTACCGGAAGCTTTCTCAATAGTGATGCACAGCTAATACTATTTTCACCTTACTTAATAGACTACCATAATTCAAATGGAGTTAGATTGAGAGCTTCACTTTATAAACTACAATCATATTATACACATAACGAGAAAATTTTGATCTCAGGATTCTTTGACTATATCAGTGTTTCCGATGACAACGAAGGAAATAATTTTCAACTTAGAGTAGGAAACAAATTCGACGATTCTTTCTCAGCAGGATACGAATATTTTTTCCAAAACTATAAGTATAATGATGTGCAGATTTATTATTCTCCGCAAAATTATGACAGCCACTGTTTATGGGGTGAATATAAGCTTGATGAAAATGAAAATTCACAATTGTCTCTGGGAGGAAAATTAGGCTATGCTCCACCAGTAAATCAATTTGTATTAGAAGGACACTTTAATGCAAATTATCAATTCACACAAAAATTAAATGTTGTTGGCAATATTAGCTTTGGTCAAAGTTCACAGTATGATTCTGCTTACAGATACTTATCAATAAATCTACAGGCATACTGGTCACTGTAATAAAACACTAGAATATAACAGACTATAATTTATCTTCAACCAGTGAAAGGACAATATTTAATTTATCAGCTGCCTTCTTTTTCAAATCATCACAATCTTTTCTCATTTGAGAATTGAAATCTTCATCTTTAATATCTTTAAGATTTATCAGAACATTATAAATACCGCCGAGTACACCAGTGTAAGCAATTTGTGCTCCAACACCGACATCTGTTATTGAATTAGGATTTCCATGTTTAGCAACAACTTCAGAGATTTCAATTGCATTATAACTTTGCTGTGCTGTTTTAAATGGAACTGCTACAGCTTCCTTTAATCCCGCCAGCATTGCTGCATTTCGCTTATCTTTTTCTTCCTCGGTTTTTTGAGGTTGTCTTCTCGCATCCATATATGCATTGAATGCATTTGTATCATCATCAATCGCTTTAACTAAAGTGTTTTTAATCGCTTGAGCTTTTTCAGCCGCATCATTAAGGAAACCATCGACATTCTCGGAACCTCGTTTGTTAGCCGTTAAATTACTGACCATTGAAGACAAAGAAGCTCCAAGAGCACCAGCTAATGCAGCAATTGATCCTCCTCCTGGTGCGGGAGATTCTCGCGATACTTCATCAACAAAATCGGTTAGTTTCATTTCCACCAAAGCATCGTCAAGGTTCTGAGGAAGACCAAGTACACGTTCTTCAATATTAAAATCAGCTACATCTTTTAATCCAAGAGATTGGACAGCAGTTTCTAAAATATCCCTTATTGGAATACCAGCTGAACGACCCTGTTTAGCTAGATAATATTTACCTGTTTCAAGAAGTGCAGGAAATGGAACCATACCTACAATTTCGCTGCCGGTAACAATAAGACCTCGTTCTGCTGCCATTTTCCGTGTAGCTTCCAACACATGATACATTGATGTAACATTATAATCAGTGAGATTAATAGAGATTTGAGCACGATCGTAATTTGGTACCATCCATCCAATTGCTTTACAATGAGAGAACAATCCCGGCTTTTTAACAGATTTATTTTCTGTAAGCTTAGGATCAATTCCATTCTGTTCTAATAAATCGATCAAGGAATATTCGTGTACTTTATGACAGTGAGAAATGGTCTCATCAACTGAATTTCCTACAAAATCACAAGTACCACAAGGATAACTACCCTTGGAGTATTTTAAAATTTCATTACCCATATAATAAAAGGGATTATTATTTGTCTTCCGAGCGGAACGTCCCTTTTCTCTTAGCTCAAAGGCAATATCTGTGGCATGCAGTTTTTCACGTGAATTCAAACTGATGTTATAAGCAATAAGGAATTCTCTTACACCAATTACAGTTGCGCCTGCTTTAGAATTAAAGTCTGAAGGTCCGAAATCTGGTTTCCATTCCGGCTTTTTCAATTTTTCAGCTAATGCTTCATATTCACCTTGGCGAATTTTTGCGAGGTTTGTTCTTTCTGGAGTTTGTGCAGATTTTTCGTAGAGGTAAATTGGTATACCCAAATCATTCCCTACTTTTTCAGCAACTTCTTTTGAAAGTTCGATACATTCTTCAGTTGTAACACCGCTCACTGGAACAAAAGGACAAACGTCAGTTGCTCCCATTCGAGGATGAGAACCTTGATGGTTACTCATATCAATCAATTCGGATGCTTTCTTGATAGCTTGAAATGCCGCTTCCTTGACTTGCTCAGGTTCTCCGACAAATGTAACAACAGTACGGTTCATATCATAACCGGGATCAACGTCTAAAAGTCGAACACCATCAACTTTTTCAATTTCATTAGTAATTTGTTTTATTACATCCGGATTTCTTCCCTCAGAAAAATTGGGGACACATTCAATTAATTTACTGCTCATTAAAACCTCGAAAATATATTGTCATAAAATTAAAGCAAAAGTTAATTCAATAATGAGTTTAATACAAGAGGAAGAAAAGAAACGTTAAAAAAAAGAGACCTAAAACGTTGGTCTCTTAATAAAAAATGGTGGTATTAATTCTAATCTATTCCAAAAAAAACGGTCACATTTATCAATCCCCAATTGAATAAATATAACCGTCGGTTTTTCTAGGTAATTCTTTTATTTAGCAGATATTGTATGTAAAATCTATCACACATTTTTCTTACTCTTTCACTATTATCATGTTTAGCTGCCATTTTCAAAGCAAAAATTCCTCTTTTATCTCCAATTTTATAAAGTGATAATGAAGCTGCAATCCTTGTTTCTTCACTTTTGCCCTCATGCAAAACTTTCATTAACGGTAATACAGCGTTAACTGAATTAAGTTCCCCAAGTATTTGAATTGAGCTGATCGATAATCCAATATTTTCTGAGTTAATAGCAGAAAGCAACGATTTCTCACTATTTTCGAGGTTTTTATTAAAAACATCTCCTTGAGCAACTAAAGTAAGATTTGTGCTGAATACTAGAATTAGACTAATTACTGTTAGTTTTAATAAAGTTTTCATTTTAAATCCTTTCATAACTTATTATTTGTGAATTTGAGAATTGAGACGGATAAAGAAATAGTTAGTTCCAAAATATATCTGGAATAAAACGGTGAAACTACAATTTATAGCAGATCATCCGGGAAGTTATTATTAGCTAGTTTTAAACTGTAATGACGTTGCCAGGCAATGCTCCAGTATGTTTACCTTTTTCAATTACAGCAACTCCATTAACAAGAACATATGGAATTCCTTCAGGATATTGAGATGAGTTGATAAAGGTTGCAGTATCTTTTATTTGATCATAATTGATAATGGTAATATCAGCCTGTTTTCCTACAGCAATTTCACCTCTATCTTTTATGCCGATCTTTTGAGCAGGCATCAAGGTCATTTTTCTTATCATCTCCTCAAGGGAGACCAATTTTCTTTCTTTAACATATTTAGCAATAGCACGTGGAAAAGTTCCGTATGCTCTTGGATGAGCGATGCTTTTATTCATTGGAGGATAAGGGGCATGAGCAGAAGCGTCAGATGCGATCATTACTCTTGGATGACTTAATATTTTTTCAGTTGATTCTTCACTCATACCAAATCCAACCATACTTACTTTGGCATCAGATTCAGCCAGCAATTTGATACTAGTATCAAAAGTAGTTAATCCAATTTCATCAGAAATTTGCTGAACAGATTTACCTTTAAAATCAGAAAAATCTTCATTCTTTATACCTGAAATAACAACGCCATTCCATCCGCCATCAAGATTAGCCACTTTTTTCTCAGAATATTTTTTAAGTTCCTCATAATTGCTGTTATCCTTCAAACGATTTATAAAATCACTCTTTCCTCCATCTCGCGCCCACAATGGGAAAAGGTTTGCCAAACCAGTATGATAGGCAACATATGTATATCTATCAGCATGTGCATCCATTCCATCGGCAACGGCTTTATCTAACATATCAAGTAAAGAATCAGCTTTGTGCCAATTACTTTTACCAGAAGCTTTTAAATGTGATAATTCTAATCGTGATCCAGATTCTCTAGCTATTTTAATAGCTTCAGCAACAGCTTCTTCAACAGTATTATCCTCATTTCTCATATGGGTAGCGTATAGCTTTGATATGCCCTCTGGCATTGATCGAGCAAGTTCAATCAACTCTTCAGTGTCAGCAAAACTTCCCGGTGTATACTCTAATCCCGAACTAATTCCAACAGCTCCGTTATTTATGGCATTAATAATTTCCCTCTTCATTTCCTCCATTTCATTTTTACTAGCTGGTCTATCATCCATACCGACAATTAATTCACGAATTGTTCCTAGTCCAACCATATTAGCTTGATTAACAGAGAAGTTCCAATCTCTCATCATTTCTAAATGGGCACCGAAGCTAGGTGATTTTAAGTTTAGATCATATTTCTCTTTATATAACTCAGCATTACGAATGAAGTCATTTTGGTTGATCGGTGCAAATGAGCCACCGCATTGACCTCCTACTTCTGTTGTAATTCCTTGATGAATTTTACTTTCACCTCTTGGATTTGTAAGAATGCCTAGATCAGTGTGAGTGTGAATATCAATAAAACCTGGTGAAACAATGAAATTTTCTGCTTCTATTACTGATTTAGCTGATGCTTGAGATAGATTTCCTATTTCTCGTATAATCCCATTCCTAATCCCAAGATCAGAGGAGTAACGTTCACTACCAGTTCCATCAACAATTACTCCCTTTTTAATAATAACATCGAAGTCTTCATCACTGAAATGAATACCTTTTATCTTAGGAATAGCAGATAATAAGATAGATGATCCCCCGACAATTGCACTTTTCTTCAAAAATTTTCTTCTGTTCATACTAATATTATTTTTTGTAAATAATTAACATAATATAAAATGAATTCTCTTCATCGCAAAGTGTTTCGCGTCAATTTTCATTTACTTATTTTGATTAGAGAATATATTTCATATTATACTATAATAATTATTAAAATTTATTTATCATATTAAATGGGGTAACTAATGAAAAAAACAAGCATTATTCTCTTTCTAATATTTACTCTTGCAATTAATCTATCTTCACAGCAAAGAGAAATTGAATTTGAGGAGTACGATTTAGAAAACGGACTTCATGTAATTCTTCATCAGGATGATTCTACACCAATTGTAGCAGTATCAGTATTTTACCATGTAGGATCAAAGAACGAACAAGCTGATAGGACAGGCTTTGCACATTTTTTTGAACACTTAATGTTCGAGGGTACTAAAAATATTCCAACTGGGGAGTATCACAAAATTGTATCAAGTAACGGCGGAGCTAATAATGCTACAACTGATTTTGATAGAACTTACTATTATGAAATACTTCCATCAAATCAATTAGCATTAGGATTATGGTTAGAATCTGAAAGGATGCTGCATCTAAAGATTGACAGCACCGGCGTGGAAACACAACGAAAAGTAGTAAAAGAAGAACGAAAGCAGCGGTTGGATAATCGACCTTATGGCAGTTTATTAGAAGAAACATTTAAAAGAGCTTATTTAAAACATCCATATAATTGGACCCCTATCGGTTCCACTCAATATATTGATATGGCAACCATTGATGAATTCAATGATTTTTACAAGCACTTTTACGTACCTAACAATGCAGTACTTACAATTTCTGGTGATATAGATATTGATGAAGCTAAGGAGCTTATTGAACAATACTTTGCTGACATTCCAAAAGGTACGGAGGAAATTAAGTATCCAAATATTACAGAGCCAGCTAAAACAGAAGAAGTAAGAGACACAGTTTATGACAATGTTCAATTACCAATGGTGTTAATGTCATATCCAATTCCAAGCAAAACTAATTCAGAATCATATGCAATTGACATGCTTACAACGTTACTATCCGGTGGACAAAGTGCAAGAATTTATAAGCAATTAGTAGATAAAGAACAAAAAGCAGTTTTTGCCGGATCAGTTCCACTTGCTCTTGAAGACTCTGGACAATTCATTGTATATGCAATTTCCAATATGGGAGTTGATGGAATGGACTTAGAAAAGTCTTTGCAAGCAGAGATCGATAAAGTTAAATCTGAGTTAATACCAGATAGGGAATTCCAAAAATTGCAGAATCAAATTGAGAGTCGGATTACCAATAGTAACTCTACTGTCGCTGGTTTAGCAGGTGCTCTTCCTTCCTATTATGTTTTTTATGGAGGAACCGATTTAATAAATCAAGAATTGGAAAAATATTTAAGTGTCACTAGAGAAGATATTAAAAACGTAGCGAACAAATATCTTGAGAGTAATGGACGAGTAGTATTATACTATTTACCAAAGAGTGAAGAAAAATTATAGAGAATTATAAAATTTGGAGTATAAAAATGAAAAAAATAATGTTCATTTTATTTTTAGTTATAGCTTTTTCAATTACTGCACAAGTTGATAGAAGTAAAATGCCTGATGCAGGTCCAGCACCAGAAATTAATATTGGTGACTATGAATCATTTGAATTGGACAATGGATTAAAAGTCTTTGTAGTTGAAAACAATAAACTTCCGAGAGTGGTTTTTTCTCTGATTCTTCATCGTGAACCAATAATGGAGAATGAAAATATTGGTTATATCTCTATTGCCGGTCAGCTACTTAGAACCGGTACTACTACACGACCAAAAGACCAACTTGATGAGGAAGTCGATTATATTGGAGGGACTCTTTCAACTTCATCTACAAGTGTCTATGCCTATTCATTAAAAAAACATAGTGAGAAGATCCTTGAATTAATGGCTGATGTTGTTCTCAATCCGGCTTTTAATAAGGATGAGCTTGATAAACTTAAAAAACAAACTATTTCAGGAATTAAAGCTGGTGAGGATGAACCTGGAGCAATTGCTGCAAATGTTAGAAAAGCACTGTTGTATGGAAAAGATCATCCGTATGGTGAAATTCAAACCGTTGAAACAACAGAGTCAGTTTCCTTAGATATGTGTAAAGACTATTATAATACTTATTTCCACCCAAACATAGCATATATGGCGGTTGTGGGAGATATCACAAAAGATGAAGCTGAAGAATTAGTCACAAAATATTTTAGCAAATGGGAAAAGAAAGATGTTCCAAAACCTGAATATAAAGAAGTTAAAAAACCGTTAGTTCGTAAAGTGGCAATGGTTGATAGAGACAATTCTGTTCAATCAACAATTTCAATTACATACCCAATTGACCTGAAAGTATATACTGATGAAGCAATAAAAGCGAGAGTAATGAATTACCTTCTAGGAGGTGGAGCGTCAGGAGAACTGTTCCAAGTTCTGCGAGAAGAGAAAGGTTATACATATGGTGCATATTCGTCAACTAATGCTGATAGGTTAATTGGAAATTTTACAGCATCGTGTGATGCAAGAAATGAAGTAACCGACAGTGCTGTAGCTGCATTCATAGATGTAATGACAAAATTTAAAAGTGAAAAGGTCTCCGAAGAAAAATTGCAAGCTGCTAAAAACTATTTAACTGGTAGTTTCTCAAGATCACTTGAAAGCCCACAAACAGTTGCTAATTTCGCTTTAAATATCGCTCGATATAATCTACCCAAAGACTATTATAAAACATACCTTCAAAAACTAAATGCTGTTACAGCAGATGAAGTTCAGGGTTTGGCTAAGAAGTATGTTAAACCAGACAAGGCTCATGTATTGGTAGTTGGTAAAGCTGGGGAAGTTGCGGGAAGTCTTAAGAGATTCAGTACAAGTGGCAAGGTCGATTATTACGATATCTATGGAAATAAATATGATCCTTCAGTAAGTAAAATTCCTGCTGGTGTGACAGTTGAAACAGTAACTGATAATTATATCAATGCTATTGGAGGAAAAGAAAATATTGAAAAAGTTAAAGATAAAGTTTCTGTAATAAAAGGTGCAGTCCAGGGAATGGAGATGAAAATCACCATTTCACAAAAAGCTCCAAACAAATTGTTTCAAGAACTTGATGCTGGTATGATGAAGCAGTCCACAATATTTGATGGCACTAAAGGCAAACAAATAGCCATGGGTAAGGAGGTTCAACTTGAGGGTAATGATCTTCTTGAGACTAAATTAGAAGCAACAATGAATCTATTTTTAGATTATAAAAAGCATGGTATTACTGCAGAACTGGTTGGTATGGATAAAGTCAATGGGAATGATGCGTATAAAGTTGTGCTGACCTTGCCGAATAATAATACGTGGACTCAATTATATGATGTGAATTCCAGACTTCTCGTTAAACAACTGTCAACAAAACAAGCACCTCAAGGAACATTTACTGTAGCAATTGAATTTGACGATTACCGCGAGGTTGAGGGTGTAAAATATCCTTATAAATTCAGTCAAACAGTTGGACCACAATCTATGGAGATGGAAGTTGAATCAATAGTAGTTAATTCCGGATTGGATGATAGTATGTTTGAAGTAAAGTAGAGTTTTTAATTGCTATCTATCTCTATTAATGTGGTAGATAGCAATTAATATTTAATGTAGATTCCTTTTACTCAAACACAATAGTTTTTCCTTTATAAACAAGCACTCTGTGATCTAAATAGCAATGAATTGCTTTCGCTAGTACAAGTCTTTCCAAATCTCTTCCTTTTCTAACCAGATCATTTATTGAATCTTTATGACTAATGTGAGTAATATCCTGCGTAATTATGGGTCCTTCGTCTAAATCTGCTGTAACAAAATGGCTGGTTGCACCAATTATTTTTACACCTCTTTCATGCGCTTGTTTATATGGATTACCCCCCATAAATGCAGGAAGAAACGAATGGTGAATATTGATAATTCTATCCGAAAATTCATTCACAAAATCATCAGATAATATTTGCATATATCTTGCTAAAATTATCGTATCGATTTTTAGAGAATTCAACAATTCAATTTCCTTTTTCTCTTGTTCAGCTTTGTTTTCTTTTGATATGGGGAAATGATGGAATGGGATTTTATAGTGATCAGCTAAGTTTTCAAGATCAGGATGATTTGAAATTATAACAGAAATATCAGTATTGAATTCACCAATTTGGTGTCTCCATAAAACCTCTTGCAAGCAATGATCATACTTTGAAACAAAGAGAGCAAGCTTTGGTCTAGAATTAGAATAGTTGATTTTCCAATCCGCCTTAATTTTATTAGCAAGTGGTGAAAAAGCATTATCCCATTCATTAGGTTGAATTTTAAATTCATTCATATCCCAAGCAATACGAATGAAGAAAACTTTCTCTACTGGATCAACATGTTCATCAAGATCGATAATGTTTCCATCGTTGCTTGAAATAAAATTTGATATTTCTGATACCAATCCTTTTCTATCAGGACATGAAAGCAGCAAAACGGCTGTATAATTATTTTCTGACATATTTATTTTTCCTGATCAATTTTCTTGAATACCCAAAATTCTCCAAGTCCAAAATTGAAAATCGTTCCTAATCCAATTCCAATCAAGTTAGAAATTAAATAATAAATTCCCGCTAACTCTGTTAACATTATTAATGCCACATAATTTATAATAGCACTAAAAGAAGCAGATATATAATAACGCAACATTCTATGGAAGAACGTATATTTTTGATTTTGTTCATTATCCCTCCATGTCCAGTAATTATTTAAGATAAAGTTTGTGAGTATAGCAACACCGATTGCTATTAGTGAGGCAATTGTAAGAGGTAAACCTAATAAATCCTTACAAAGCCATAACAAGAACATGTTTACAAAAAGGCCGCTTCCACCTACTACTCCAAATTTTACAAATCGAATAATAAAATCTTTATTAATTCGATTTTTTATAGTTTTCTGCATAGTAACAATATATTTTTCTTGCTGATTTACCATTTATAAATTTGTAATCAAAAACTTTAAGTTTAGTAACTTTATCGAAATGTTGTCCTATCTCTTTTAAGTCCGCTGAATATTCAGTTCGGTCACTTCTGATATAGAGAGCATTCTTTCCGATCAATTCATCGGGGATTCCCCAATAATCAAACTGCAATGCACGCTTACCATAAATATTTTCAGCATATGTATCTTGTTGATCCGGCAAATAAAATTTAATTAGGGAAGCGCTTTTGTATCCATTAGTAAAAATGAAACAGTTACTCGGACCTCCATACTTATCCTGAATCTTATGGATCTCTTGAGCTGCATCTTCCCAACCGCTCCATGTGTTGCCATTACCTAGTGGTATATTAGGTACAGCCATTATTAAATGTCCGATAAGAATTAACACAATTGAAAAGATATAACCGGTTTTTATCAATTTATTAGGAAGAATAAATTTGTCATAATATTGGACAGCAATTATTGCAAGCAGGGGAAGAAAACCTGGTAGTAGCCAATTCATCTTTACTAATGAAGTTAAACTAACAAGCGTAAATCCACCTATAATAACAAAGGCTGTCCAAAAATAGAGGTGAAGTTTTTCATACTCTTTCCACTTGATTAAGATAGAGGGAATACTCTTAAATAAATATATAAAGACTAATGGTGTGAGCATAAAGATCTGGCTAGCAAACAGCTGCAAAATATACGTTATTCGTAATGATCTTACTGTCTCTGCTCTTTCTGCAGATTGGAAGAGAAAAGAAGCCCACCCACGAGAAGCATTCCAATATATCACAGGAGAGAATATTGCAAAGGCAATAACTAAAGCTAAATAGGGATATGGTGAAAGAAGGTCCTTTCTGTATTTGTTTGAAAATAGGAGAAAGAAGAACATGGCCCCAATGATTACAATTGCTGTGTATTTACTTACCAATCCAAGACCTAATCCAATTCCTGCAACAATCCACCAATTATTATTATTAGTCAAAATACGTTCTTGTATGGAATAAATTATTAAAAGCCAAAAGAACATAAGTGGAGTGTCAGGAACAATAGTGATAGAATATATATGTGCGAAAAGAGTTAAGTTGTATAAAATTACTGTTAAGAAAGCTAAAGAATATTGATTCACTTCTTTTAGGTAGTGCTGGGCAAAGCGAATAACAGTTTTATATAATAAAATGCTGGTAAGCAAATACCAAACAACAGCCATAAACTTTACACCAAAAACATTATCACCAAACAAATTTGTACCAAGCCAAATTGAATAAGCTGCCATAGGTGGATGATCAAAATATGAAAGATCAGGATTCTGTGAATAATACCAGTAGTAAGCTTCTTGCGGGGTTATAGGTATAAATAAAAGATAAATTAATTTTAATCCAATTATCAGAGCTAGAAACTTATAAAAGTTTTGGGGAGATGATAAAAAATCTTCACTAAATATTTCCAACGTTTTAATCACAACAATTGAACTTTATGAATTGTTTGGTTCTATTAATGTAAAAGAGTACAAAGTAATTTTTTATATTGAACATTAAGATAATAATTCATATTCAGATTATTATGAAATTCCGTACAGAAATAAATATTGATAAATCAGATCGATTAATTGATCATGATCAAAATATACTTACAATTGGATCTTGCTTTGCAAAAAACATTGGAGAGTATTTTAAATCCTATAGATTTAGTGTTGTATGTAATCCTTTTGGTGTTTTATACAATCCGATTTCTATATATAACTCACTAAAATTAATTCATTCAAAAAAGAAATTTAAAAAAAATGATTTAGTTGAGCATCAAGGAGAGTGGCACAGCTTTTATCATAACAGTGATTTCTCTCATCATGATCAAAACATGTGTTTAGAAAAGATAAATAATGGTATTATTTCTACTCATGATTTTCTAAAAAGCACCGATCATTTAATAATCACATTTGGAACTGCTTTTGTTTATAGATATATCAAGAATGATATGATTGTTTCCAATTGTCATAAAATTCCCGCAAAAGAATTTGAGCGTTACAGACTTTCACTTGATGAAACGAAGAAAACAATTGAGAGCATTGTTAGTTTTGTAAATTCTATAAGTGAAAATATTAGTATAATTTTTACAGTTAGTCCAGTAAGACACTGGAAAGATGGGGCAGTTGAAAATCAGTTGAGTAAATCAACTCTGCTTATAGCAGTTGATGAAATAGTTAAAGAGAATAAAAATTGTGAGTATTTTCCTTCCTACGAAATTGTAATGGATGATCTAAGGGATTACCGATTTTATGATACTGATCTTCTTCATCCAAACAAATTTGCCACTGATTATATTTGGGATAAATTCAGCAATGCAAAACTATCAAATCAATGCCTAACAATAATGAAGGAAGTG
>JBDLIN010000021.1:0-28621 GCA_039714835.1 Bacteroidota bacterium
CAAACGATTGTATAATATTATATAGTATTAAATTGGAGGTGTTTTGAAAACTTTTATTCCCATTCGTTTTGCTTTAATAACAATTATACTCACCTTTTCATTCTCATTATTTGCACAATCAACAAATCAAAAATCTGTATTACTTGTATATGGCGGATATGAAGGACACAAACCTCAAGAATTTAAAGATCTTTTTCTACCATGGCTTGAAGAACAAGGTTTTAATGTGACTGTTTCAAATTCACTAGAGATTTATGCCGACAAAGAAAAAATGAAGAAATTTGATCTTATTCTTCAATCATATACTATGGGTAAATTAACTAAAGAAGAATCAGATGGACTTCTTTCTGCTGTTAAAAATGGGACTGGTATTGCAGGACCTCATGGCGGATTAGGTGATTCATTCAGAGAAAACACAAGCTATCTATTCATGGTAGGTGGTCAGTTTGCTGCACATCCTGGCGGCCAAATTGAATATGAAGTTAACATAACAAATCACGATGATCCTATCACAAAAGGATTAACAGATTTTAAAATTAAAACTGAACAGTATTATATGTTGGTTGATCCTGGCGTTGAAATTCTAGCAACAACAACCTTTTCAGATGAACATGCACCATGGATCAAAGGAGTAGTAATGCCGGTAGTATGGAAAAAAATGTTCGGAAAAGGAAAAGTTTTTTATATCTCAATAGGACATTCTGTTGCTGACTTTGAAGTAACTCAAGTTATGGAAATGATGAAGCGTGGAATTCTTTGGGCAATGAGAGACTAAATAAAATTATAATTATTGGAGTTATATAAATGAAAATAAGGAAGCATGATCGTAGAGAATTTATTAAGAGAAGTGCTGGTGCAATAGCTGGATTAACAGCTTTCCCATATATTGTTCCATCAACTGTTCTAGGTAGAAACAAATCTATTTCTCCAAGTGATAAAATTAGGATCGGAGCTATAGGCCTTGGTTGGCAAGGACCAGGCAACATGCGAGGATTTTTGAGTGAGAAAGATGCTGTTGTTGTCGCAGTTTGTGATATTGATAAAAACCATTTATCAGCAGCGAAAAAAACAGTAGATACATACAATGGAAATAAATCATGTGATGCATATCATGATTATAAAGAACTTTTAGCTCGTAAGGATATTGATGCTGTTTCAATTGCTCTCCCCGACCATTGGCATGCAATAGCTGCTGTTGCTGCAGCAAAAGCAGGAAAAGATATTTATGGAGAAAAGCCCCTATCTCATAACTTAATTGAGGGTAGAGCAATTTGTGATGCTGTTAAAAGATATAGTAGAATCTGGCAGACCGGCAGTTGGCAGCGCTCACGAAGTAATTTCAGATTTGCTTCTGAATTAGTTAGAAATGGAAGGATCGGAAAAGTTCATACTGTAGAGGTTGGACTTCCTCAAGGCCAATCTAATTTTGATGGGCAATCTGACGAGTTTATGCCTGTCCCACCTGAACTAGATTATGAGACATGGTTAGGACCTGCACCACTTGCTCCTTATGCCCCTGCTAGAGTACATAAAAGCTGGCGCTGGAACCTCGATTATGGTGGTGGTCAGCTAATGGATTGGATTGGTCATCACGGAGATATTGCTCATTGGGGTTTAGGTTTAGACAGAACAGGACCAGTTGAAATTTCTGGTCATGGTGAATACACAAGAACAAATGTTTGGAATAGTGCGACAAAATATCGTATAGATACAGAGTATGCTGAGGGATTAAAAATGATAATTGCAGGTGGACACTCAGATGTATGTAATGGCACAAGCGGAACTAAATGGATTGGTGACGAGGGATGGATTTGGGTAAATCGAGGTGGTAGTATTGATTCAAGTAATAAATTACTATTATCCGATAAGATTAAACCTCATGAAATTCATCTATTCAAATCACCCGGACACATAAGAAACTTCCTGGATTGCGTAAGAAGTCGAGAAGAAACATTAACACCCTGTGAAACTGCGCATCGTTCTGCTACTCCCGGACATCTAGGCCAAATCGCGATGTTATTAAATAGAACATTAAAGTTCGATCCCAAGACAGAACAGATAATTGGTGATCCTGTAGCATCGAGATTACTTGGAAGACCAATGCGAAGTCCATATCATTTATAATTATTGTGAATTAATTTTTTGAGGCAAATAAATGTTAGCAAAGAAAATAAAAATACTATTTAATCAGCTTTTACTATCAGCTCTAATGATTTTCTTATTACTATTAGTTGGCTGTTCTAACTATGAGGAGAAAGCTGATCAAGCATTATCAAAATTATCAAACTATGAATATGAAGAAGGGTTGCAGGAATTAACTGAGTTTACTGATCTTGTTTCAGAAGTCTCCTCTTCAGAAAGTAAAAGTAAAGATGTAGAAAAAAGTATTATTCGATATTTACAATCTGATGCTACGCTGGCAAGCAAGAGATTTGTAAGTCAGCAGTTAAGCATCATAGGAACAGAGAATTCCCTATCTGTTCTTTCTAAACTACTAGAGGATAAAGAAACTGTGGATATTGCTTTATATCCATTAGAAAGAATACCAGGTACATCTGTAGATAGAATATTAATTGATCATCTAAATTCAAAAGATAAGGTTATTCAAATTGGATGTATTAACTCTCTTGGTGTAAGGAAGTGTGAAACTTCTGTTGCACAGATTGCAGAGTTGATGCAAAGTGAGGACTTAGACATTGCTATTGCAGCGGCTTCAGCTCTAGGAAACATTCATAACGATGAGAGTATTAAGATACTTAAATCAAAACTTAGTAAAACTGATGGGAGTTTAAAACATGCAGTATTAGATTCTTATCTTAAATGCGTAGATATATTAAGTAAAAAAGAAAGTTCAAAAGCCTTAGCAATGTACAATGATTTATATAATAGCGATCTTGGAATGTCATCACGACAGGCTGCATTGGTCGGATTGATAAGTATCTCTGATAAAAAAGAAGCTATTATATTAAACTCAATTCAGAACGATGATGCTGAACTAAAATATGTTTGTATTCAACAGATTCGTCAATTACCAGAAAGAGAGAGTATTTCAAAATTTAGTAGTATGCTTCCAAAACTTTCTCCAGCAAATCAAATTCATATGTTAGGAGTAATTAAAGATAGAGCAGATAAAGAGTCAAAAACTCATGTTCTTAAAACTTTAAAATCAAAGGAATCTCTTGTTAGAATTGCTTCCCTTCAAGCTCTTACTGTAATTGGAGACAACAGTGATGTTATAACTGTTGCAACTATAGCAGCAGATCAATCTGGAGTAGAAAGAAGAAATGCACGTGAATGTTTAAACTTAATCAACGATGCAAAAGCTAATAATGTTATTGTTAAAAATATTTCATTGGCAGATAAAAAAGTTAAAATTGAACTGATTCGTTCTGCTGGGGAAAGAGATATTAAATCTTCATTCGATATTATCTTAAAAAATACAGAATCAGAGGATCGACAAGTACGATCAGCATCCTATCTAGCGATCGCAGAAATTGCAACAGATAATGATCTTCCAATTTTATTCGAAAAATTACATAACCTTTCAAATAAAAGTAATAGACAAAAGATGGAAAGAACCATATTGCGAATTTTAAGTGTCTTTCCAGATGAGAATTTTGTAAAAATTTTAATAAATAATATTGATACTGACGAATCTCTTGATAACAAAGCATCCTCTATAAAATTACTTGGTGTTACAAATAGTCCGATTGCACTAAAGAAATTGAGAGAAAACATTAATAGCGAAAATCAAACTATAAAAATAGGTGCTGTTGAAGGTTTGTCATATTGGGGAACCCCTGAACCGTTGTATGATCTTATGGAAGTTACTGAAAAAGCTCAAAATGAAAAAGTAAGGGAAATTGCTCTTAAAGGATTTACAAAATTTATTGCAATGGATAAATCTCTTAGTGATTCAGCAAAGATAGAACTGTACAAAAAATCGCTAAAGTACGCTAAGACAAGTAACGAAAAAAATCTTGCTCTTGATGGAATTGGACATACTGATAATTTAGCTTCATTGGATGTTTTAGAATTGTATTATGAAGATCCTTCTGTTAAAGAAACAGTTGAAGATGGTATAAACCGTGTTGGCTGGCATGTAAGACGTAAGCACCCGGAAGAAGTAAAAGCTTTTATTCTTGAAATAATAAAAATGACAACCAGTGAAAGCTATATTAGAAAATCCAAAGATTTAATTATTGAGATTGATAGAATATTGAAAGAGAAGTGATAATATAATTTAACCTTCGAGGTTACTATTTGTTAAACCTCGAAGGTTAAATCTCATTACGATTCCTTAACAGAAACTTTCTTCAACTCCATTCCGCATTTTGAGCATTTACCAGCTTGATCACTTGCATCACATTTCATAGGACATTCGTATATTGCTCCATCTCCATTTACATCCAAAGCTGCTCTAGCTTCTTTAGCTTTAACATAATCACAGCTCTTTTCTTGACATTCATCTGTGTGCACATGTTTAACTTCGCTTGTTTTCATAGCTTTAGTTTCTTCATGTTTACATTCTGCTGTACATTTATGTTCAACTGTGCTACAATTTTCACAAGTGCAACTTTCAGGATGCGCTTTCATCGGTTTTTCCTGTGCCAAAACTGATGTTGAGAGTAGTAATGCAAATGCCAAAACGAATAATGAATTTATTATGTTTTTCATGATAACTCCTTGATTGTTATTTATTTAGTAAAATAATGTAATTATAATATATTGGATTAAACCAATGCTTAATGTCGCTTAAATGACAATAATGTATTATCCAAAACAACTTCGTATCAATCGAAATCCATACATCTTCCCCAAAAGTTAGAAATTTAAGACTTGTCCGCCTTAGCTTTAGGCTGATAAATTTGGCGGATTAAAATTTTCCGGAATAATCATCGATTGAAATTACATATGCTGAGTAGCCCAGACTAAAAATTTTATCGGCAAGTTTCTCAACAGTTGTTTCTTTTTCATTAAAAAGAATTGTTACTGTTTTTTCTTCAACACTTACTTTTAAGTCTACAACGCCTTCCTCTTTAGGCAAATTATCAAACATTTTTACTTTGCAATTATTACAATCCAATGATGTATCAAACGATACAATTTTATAATCCTCTTCTACTGTGGCAGCACTACAAGCTGCTAAAACTATAAGTAGAAATACTTTTATATTTATCTTAATGTATTTCATTTTTCCTCCAATTATTTAATTGAATAACGAGCACCTATATAAAACATACGTCCTATAGTAGGAGCCCATATAATAGTAGCATCAAAATCGGGTCCAAATGGATCATCAGCACTAATTATTGGATTTGCTTGTTTATAATTTGTTAAATTTTCAACACCGGCAAATACTTCCCAATCTTTAAACATTCTTTTTATTTGGGCATTTAACAGCGTGTAACTAGGAGAATATTTATCCTCAACCCTATTTGGTATTCTGGATTTTCCATTATACTGTGCTGTCATATCGAATTGCCAAAGTCTTAATCTGCTTAAATATGAGAGTGTTACAATTCCTTTCAACTCTTTATTTAATGGTTCAGATAGCAGTTCCTCATTATAAGTTGTTTTTACATCATTAAATCTTATTGCTCCAAGAAAATCTATATTTGGAATAAGTTCATAACCTATTTCAAATTGATACGTGTTAGAATAAGAATCCCCATCCAAATTATAAAAGTTTACTTCTCTGCTGTTCTTATCAACATCAACTACTACTTTGTTAATAAATTCTGTTCGATAAAATTCCAAACCAATTCTCATTTCTCTGTCAAAGAGAGTGTAATAGTGAGTTACATTTACTCCAATGTTTAATGCCTCTTCCTGGTCAAGATTTTCTTGGAAGACAAATTCACGTGAGCTCGCTAAGAGTGATATATTCTCAGAAATAACTTTCGCAGTTCGGAATCCCTTACCAACTGAAAATCGAAAAGTTGTGCTTGTTGATGGAGAGTATCTCAAATGTAGTCGCGGTGTAAAGAATGTTCCATATTCATTATGAAAATCTGCCCGCATACCTGCAATTATTGAAAATGAATATTCTGGATTATAAGTATATTGGAAAAAGATTCCAGGTACGACTTCATCTTTGATCTCATTAGTATTGATAAAAGTTTCATCATATTTATTATATATGAAACTCGCTCCTGTACTTATTTTATGATCAAAGTTAAATAGATCAGAAGCAAAAATCAGATTTGAATAGTAACTATTTTCCTTAGCATCATAATTCCTTAATCCGAAAAGAGATTTCTGATTATGATATGTAAACATATTAATGAATCCTATACTCGAATTTGAAGTCTGACCAAAGATGTGTCCTATCTTACTCCAAACTTGAAATCGTTCAGTTTCAATTTCGGTTTTGTATGGATTAGAAATATTTGAAGTATTATTAAATCCAGCTTGACCACCGGACCGTTTATCAGAAATAAAGTTGAATGATAACTGTGCTGTCCAATGTTCGTAATCATCATATTTCCATCTATTAAAAATATTAAGTTGTTTTATGTTTGAATGATCAAGAAAAGAATCACCATTATCATCAATATTTCTTCCAAAATATTCACCATGCAGCATCAAGTTTGTTGAAACATTTTTCGATAGATTAAATGATGCAATTCCATTCAAATCGGTTTTTAAAATGCTGTTAGTGTATAAATCCAGATATAATTTTTCAAATGATGGTTTCTTGAACTCTACATTTATTTGACCTGTCATTGCTTCTGATCCGTTAATTACAGAAGCTGTCCCTTTAGATATTTGCACAGATTGCATCCATGCACCTGGAATAAAGTAGAGTCCTAGAATAGAAGCTAGTCCATTCATGTTTGGAATGTTTTCAGTCAACATTTGACTATACTTTCCGGAAAGTCCAAGTAACTTAATTTGCTTAACTCCAGTAACAGCATCAGAATATGATACATCCACCGAAGGATTTGTTTCAAAACTCTCTGATAGATTACAGCATGCGGCTTTAGTCAATTCCTTACGTCCAAGGTCTTCAGTAAAAATAGTTTCAAATTCTTTAATAGTTATTCCTGTAGTCTTAGCCGTAACGAGGATATCATTTAATTCCCTATTTTGAACTAACTGTAATTCAATAAATTCAGTATTCTTTTCAACTATGATAGTATCAGGCTCATACATTATGTGACTTATAATTAACTCTGAATAATTAGCAGCTGATTTGATCAATGAAAATTTTCCTTCTATATCGCTCGCAGTGCCAATTTGTGTATTAGCCCAATATATATTCACTCCAGCAAGTGGCGTGTTTTCTCCATTTTCTGAATTCTCATAAACAACTCCATTCAACTTTTGAGAATAAATTATCGAAACAAATAAGAGAAATAAAACCAATAAAAATCTCATTATCTTCTCCTAACTTAATAGTTTAAATCAATCATGAATTAGATTATTCATAATGAATTGTGAAATTAGAATAATATAAATAGTATAGTTTGCTTAACTATTACTATGGAAGATTTTTAAGGAATGGAGTTCTATTATAAGATCTTTACCAAAAGATATTGGTATTTGATAGCTATAAGAAGTTATATATCTGCTATTGATTTTAGAAGTCCTGTAATTATGAAAAATAACATTATATGCAAATTCAACATTCTCAGTTTTTTCTAAAGAATATATTGAGCTAACAAATAAAATTGGAGATGCAATCTTTCTATTTTCAGAAAGAGAACAGCTTCCAGAGCATTCAGTACAAGAATGTTCTATTGAATTATTAGATTCTTTCGCATTTATTAGATTAGCAGAACAGCATTCATGATTATCATTTTCAAATGTTACTTCTTTAGAACTGCAACAGTTCGTAGTTTCAATCTTATCTTGCTCAGGGAAATGACACTTGCATTCTTGAATTATAAATGCTTGCCCAGTTGAATAAAGAATAAAATTGAGAATCAAAACTACTGCAATATATTTTCTTCTCTTTTTCAATATGTTATTTAGTTCTTGCATTAGCATAAATTTTCTTAATTATAAGATATAATATCAAAGTTTATTTGAGTTATATAATTCTAATAAAATGTTATATAATTTTTATTACTACTTTCGACTAAATTTTAGTATTTCTTAGACGTAGAGAGTTACTTATAACTGAGACCGAGCTCAGTGACATTGCTAATGCTGCTATCATTGGATTCAGCAGACCGAATGCCGCCAATGGAATTCCAATAGTGTTGTATATAAAAGCCCAAAAGAGATTTTGCTTAATCGTGCGAAGTGTCTTTTTCGAAAGATCAATTGCTGAAACTACACTCTTTAGATTTCCTTTTACTAAAGTAATGTCTGACGATTCAATCGCAATATCTGTCCCTGTTCCAATTGCAATTCCTAAATCTGCCGCGACCAATGCCGGAGAATCATTTATACCATCCCCTACCATTGCAACAATTCTTCCTTGCTCCTGAAGTTCTTTAATATGATTAACCTTTTCATGTGGAAGAATTTCAGCAAGATGATCTGTTACGCCAACTCTTTTTGCAATTGCCGCTGTAGTTTTTTCATTATCTCCAGAAAGCATAAAAACTTTCAGTCCCCCCCTTTTCATCTCCTCTATTGATTCTATGGAAGTATTCTTAATTGGATCTTCAACTGCAATTACTCCAGACAATTCTCCTTTAATCGCACAGAAAATAACAGTCTTCCCTAGTAAACTCAATTCGTCTAATTTATTGGAGAACTTGTTAATATTTATAGAAAAATGTTCCATCAATCCTTCATTACCTAATACAACCATATCACCCTTAATATTAGCTGTGACTCCAAAACCAGAATAATTATGGAATGATTCTGCATCTATTGTTTTCACTCCCAATTTTTCACTGTACTCAACAATAGCTGAAGCAATTGGGTGTTCGCTTTTTTTCTCTAATGAAGCAGCAATACTCAATAATTCTCGGTCTGATATTCTGTTAGTAATTACATCAGTTACTCCTGGATTTCCTTCTGTAATTGTACCAGTTTTATCTAAAACAACTGTATCAATTTTATGAGCTGTTTCTAGACTCTCGCTATTTTTTATTAGTATTCCATGCTGGGCTCCTAATCCGGTTCCAACCATTATTGCTGTTGGTGTTGCTAGACCTAACGCACAGGGACAAGCAATAATTAATACTGCGACAAAATTGATTAATGCTATGTTAGCATTATTAGCTTCTGCTAGGTACATCCAACTGATGAATGTAACAATTGAGATTAAGATCACAGCAGGCACAAAAATGGATGCAATTTTATCAGCAAATTTTTGAATTGGAGCTTTAGATCCCTGTGCATCCTCAACTAGTTTAATTATTTGGCCAAGAACGGAATTATCTCCAAGTGCAGTTATTTCAAAAGTAAATGAACCAGTCTTATTTATTGTACCACCAATTACTAGACCTCCGCTATTCTTCTCAACCGGAATTGATTCACCTGTTAACATCGATTCATCAACAACTGAATTGCCAGATTTTATAATCCCGTCAGCTGGAATTTTCTCTCCGGGTTTAATAAGAACAACATCTCTAAGTTTTAATGATTCAAGTTTTACTTTTCTTTCGCTTCCATTTTCAATGATTGTTGTTTCCTTCGGTTTAAGGTCTAAGAGTTTTTTTATGGCATCGCTAGTTTTACGCATTGCACGAATTTCCAATAATCTGCCTGTCAAGATCAGCACAATAATCACTCCAGCAGTTTCAAAATAGACGTGTGGTAATCCGTTACCGACTTGCACCCATGTTGGGAATAGAGTCGCTACTACACTATATCCATAGGCTGCTCCAGTTCCAATTGCAACAAGTGAATTCATCTCGAATGATAAGTGCTGGATATTTTTCCAAAATATTTTATAGAAACGTTTACCCGAAATAAAAATTACGGGAGTAGTAAGAGCTAATAATATTTTATTTGTGTAATCAATATCGAATGGCCAGACAGAAAGGAAGAATTGAAATTCTCTTAACATACTGATTACAAGTACTGGTAAAGTAAAAAACGCACCAGTGATCAAATCTTTTTTTAACTTTTTGTAAGATTTTTCAATAGGATCAACATATTCCGATTCAGTGCTTTGCTTCTTTTCTACAACATGAGTATTTAGAATATACCCCGATTTTTCAATTGCGTTAGCTGCATCAGCTAGAGAAGTGTTATCATTTAGTTCAAAGGCGACTTTTTCGTTAGCAAAATTTACAGAAATGTTTTCAATACCTTTAACCTTACGAAGTGCTTTTTCAACACGAGTTACACAACTCGCACAAGTCATTCCTTCTACTGGTAAGTTATATTTCATGATTGATCTCTTTTAACCGCTGAGTCGCAAAGATTAATAATTTTCTCCGCGTTTTTACGTCTCTGCAATAAAATTATTCTATTACATTGTATCCGGCTTTTTCAATTGCATTGACTATCTTCTCTGACTTTTCATCTGAACCATCAAATCCAACTTTGGCCGAACCGAGCTTGACTTCAAAATTTTCGAAACCTGCTTCACGCAATTCTGTTTTCACAGCCATTACGCAATGATGGCAAGTCATCCCTTCAATTTTAAATTCAATTTCTTTCATTTCTGTTTCTTATTTGCTTTTAACTACAATGAAAGATAGATAAAAATATTTGTGAAATATTATAAGATTAATTAAAAAAGTTATATAATTTTTAATGCGGTAGGAAAAAATAGGTGCTTAAAAGAAGAATAATATTAATTAAGTAATTCTCTTAAGCACCTAATATAATTATAGGAAATTTTTCTATTATTTAGCCCATTCGGGAGTTATAACAATATCTATCCTTCTGTTTTTAGCTCTTCCTTCTTCTGTTTCGTTACTAGCTATTGGTCTCTCTTTACCATATCCTTGAGATGTTATTCTGCTTTTAAGACTTGGCTCATTAGCTGTTAAATACTCTTTAACTGCTGCAGCTCTTTCTTCTGAAAGTTTCATGTTCAGATCATTACTTCCTCTGGAATCGGTATGCCCTTGAACAGCAACATTACAGTTATCAAAAGTCTCTATACCATTCTGTACTTTTTTAAGGAGTCCAAAATATTCAGGCTTAATTGTTGATTCACCAGATGGGAATGTTAATCCATAAAGTCTTATAATTACATTATCACCATCCTGCAATACTTGAGCTTCCGATTTAGTAAATGTTTTTTCTATTGCTTTAATTTTTGCCTCTTGATCCATCTTTCGTTGTAATTTACTTTCAGTTTCAGAGTATGCTGTCATTTTGGATTCAAGTTGGGCAATCTGTTTCTTCTGATCTTCAATTGTTGCCTTAAGTTCATCAACAGAAGCAATGTAATCTTCTAGGTTCTTAGTAGCAGAATCATATCCTTTATCAAAACGAGCAACCTTTCCAATTTTATCATTCAGTGATAGTAATGGTTTTTCACTCTCTAAAATCAAATATTCATAACCATCATCCATTTCTTGAACTTTCTTTGCTAAATTTGCAATATACTCAGCATGATTAGCCTGATACTCAGCTTCGATGGCATTTTTCTTTGCTTCGTCCCTTTTATATCTATCACCTGTTAATAATTTCTCTGCTGTTTCTATATGTTTCTTAGCTAAAGCTTGAGTTGTTGGAGCAAAGTCAGGAACATCATTTTCGTCATTTTTCTTGATCTGTTCTCTAGCATTAACTAATATCCCCTGTTCAATAGCGGCTAATTCCGTTTCTCTATACATTTTCTCCGCTTCAGCAGCTGTGGATTTTGCACTTGACAGATCATTATCTTCCATATCTGACATTGCTTCTTTGAATTTTTCCTCAGCACCTTTCCATAGTCCTGATGCATGTTTTTCCGATTCTGCAGTTATTGCATCCTCTCTAGCTTTAATAGTCGTTGGAAATGAAAGATTAGCTAAATCAATAAATTCAAATACTTTTTTGAAACTTACATTGGCTTCATCAATATACTCTTTAATATCCTCCATATTGCCGCCATCTTTAAATTTTTCTTCAGCATCATTATATGCTTCCATTCCGCTTTTGTATGTATTCGGAGCATAAATATCACCTTTTTGCTCTTCAATTTTTTGTATCATTTCATCAGATTCGCCAAACAACTCTTTTCTAATACTTTCTTGGGCAAATACTACAATTTGAAATAATGCAACTACTAAAACTGTTAAAATTATTTTTCTCATTTTTACTCTCCTTTTATTATGAAATAATTATTCATCACTTATTAAATCAATTTAATACATTTTGTATTATTTTAGAAGTCGATTTAGCATCAAGCAAAACAATAATAAATATTGATTTTAATTATACAATATATTTATAAAATAATTTTAAACAAATTAAATTTAAATTATTTTGTAATTGAATCGATTGATTTTCTTAAATAATCAGATTCCTTCCTAAATTGACTGGCTGTCATACCTGTATTTTTTTTGAATTGATTTGACAAGTGCTGAACTGAACTGTACCCAAGTTTATATGCTATTTCACTCAATGTTAATTCATCGTATCTTAATAACTCTTTTACTTTTTCAACCTTTTGAAGAATAAAAAAGTGCTCGATAGTAATTCCTTCTGTCTTAGAAAAAAGAGTGCTTATGCTTGAATATTCAATTTGCAATTTTTGTGATAAGTAATCTGAAACATTTAACGATTCTAATTCAACCTTTTCAAAATTCTGAACTAATTTAATTATTTCAATTTTTATTTGATCAATCAACCTTGCTTTCTTGTCTTCCAATAGTTCAAATCCACTTGCCAACATAATTTTTGAAATTCTTGATTTCAGCTCATGACCAATTTCCTCTTTAACCGTAACAGAACCGAGCATTATAGATTCAACTGTAAGTCCTAGCTTCTCCAGCTCCTCGCGTACAACCTTTATACATCTTGGACAGACCATGTTTTTAATGGTTAATATATTTTGTTTATTCATGTTAGTATAATGATATTGAATGATTTTTAATATAATAAGAAATATTTACTTTCTTAACAAAAAGGTAGGAGAAATAAATGGAGTAAATAACTTTAAGCGGTACTATGCCATTTTTTTTCTTAGGTTTGACACGAAACGTCGACTCATAATGAGTGATAAGCTTTTGTTATTCAGATAGACTTTAAAAGAATTATTAAACCACTCTTCAATATGATCAACGAAGTTAAGGTTGATAATGTTCGATCTATGAATTCGGCAAAAATGACTTTCGGGTAATCTAGTTTCCCACTCTTTCATACTTTTTAATGTCAATCCCTTCTTATCATTAGTAAAAATCAAGTTTGAGTAGTCCCCCGCTGCAGTAATTGCAATAATTGTATTTGTTTTTATAAATTTTAGTTTATTATTAATAGTTAATAATAAATGGTCTTCATAATTAATCGGTTTCAAGAACTCTGATTTTTCAATATTGTCTTGTTCTAATCTTTCGATAGAAATTTTAAGTCTGTCCGGATTTATCGGTTTTAATAAGTAATCAAGTGCATTTATTTCGAAAGCTCTAATTGCGAATTCGTCAAAAGCAGTAACAAAAATAACTTTAACTTCTCGATCAATTTTATTCAAAAGGTCAAAACCTGATTCTCCGGGCATTTGAATGTCAAGAAATATTACATCGGGATTTTGTTCATCAATTACTGACATAGCTGAGGTAACATCATCAGCTTCACCAACAATAGTTATATTTTCATGCTCTCTTAGTAATGAATTTAACTCTTTTCTAGCAAGTCTCTCATCATCAACAATTACAGCTGTTAAATTTTTTCCCATTGTGCTATCCTAATTGGAAATCTGAATCTCAACACAAACTGAATTTTTATTCTTTATAATTTCAAAACTATGTTTATCAGGAAATGCATTTTCCAATCGTTGTTTTACATTCTCTAATCCAGTTCCAGTACTTTTTCTATCATTATCATTGGAAGTTGGATCAACCCACTTTCCTGAGTTACATATTCTTAAAACTAATGTATCGTTTTTCATATTTGCAGCTATCTCAATTTTAAGTGGCAATTTTGTTGTCTGCATACCATACTTAATCGCGTTTTCAATTATAGGATGAATTAGAAAACTAAGGACAGGAAAATCTTCGGCGTTTTGATCAATATTAAATGATACTTCCAATTTATCTTCAAACCGAGTTTTTTCAATAGAGAAGTAATGCTTCATTGCTTCAAGTTCATTACTGAGTGGTACATTGGAAAAATTCTTACTAACTAAAGAATATCTTAGAAATTCAGACAGCTCTGTTATCATTGACTTAGCACGGAACTTATCCTCTTCAACTAATGCTCTAATCGAATTTAGTGAGTTGAAAAGAAAATGTGGATTAAGTTGATATCGCAGCATTTGCAGTTGAGCAGAATGAGCAAGGTTATCTGCCTTTTCTGCTCTTAATTTTTCTACACTCCATTCCTGCCAGAATTTTATTCCAAAATACAGGGCACTCCATGTGAATAAAATTATAAAATTCGACCATGTATAATTAAAATAGCTACTTAATTTCAGTTTGCTGAAAAAATGCTCATTTACAAATTGAGACAATGCTCCATCAATCCAAAACCATATAAAGGATGCAGCTAGTATCCAAACAAAAGTGCTCAATGCAGTAATAGGAATTGTATTATCTTGATAGTTTATTCTACGAAAAATATAACGAAGTCCGGTTGAAACTATTAATCCAGTAACTTGTGTAAAAAACAATAATATCCAACTAATATTACCTGAAAACACGCCTCTAGCATATAGTACAACATAAATTATATGAAGTGCACTCCAGCCAATTATTTGGAGAATCCAAAAAGGTGCTATTTTTTTATTTAATACTTTCAATTCTTTATATTTTATTTAATGATAAGCTCTGTTATTCTATTTTAACATAGATTGAATTTTTTAAGCACAAACTTATTAGGATACCTGTAACATATGGTATAAAAACTCCTAAAATTGTTCTAGAATCATCCAAATAATTTCTATAAAAACTAAGTACAATAAGAATAATAGTAACCAGCCTGCAATTTGGAGCTGCAAAAAGAGAGTTAGTTTGATTTTCTTATCACTCATAATAACTCTACAACCAGTTTGTTAATTGAAATATCTTTTGTTCATAAAGTAAAACATTTTTCTATCGAATACCAACCCGCTTATCGAATAATAAAGCCGTTCGTCGAATTGTTGTTTTAACTCCTCTTTTTTTATGGCACATTTGAAATAGAAAAATTCGATGAATCAAATATTATTTGGGGAGGATAATATGAAAAAGTTTTTCTACGAAATTACTCTAATTATTTTAATGGCTCTTATTTTTCCCTTACAATTACTATCCTCTGTAAATTTGGATGATGAGACCATTGTCAAAATTCACTATTTAGGACACTCCTCTTTTGTGCTTCAATTTGATAATGGGATAACTGTCGTTACAGATCATGGTCATTTCAATGCTTGGATTGATTACGGTTGGAATAGTCCAATTCATTCCTTTAATGATCTTGTCCCAGATGTTATGACGTTTTCACATTTTCATGCAGATCATTATGATTCCACTAGAATTCCAGAGGGAGTAACTTACGTATTGTCTGAATTTGATTCGCTCACGATTAATGGTCTTGAAATAAAACCTGTTCGTACTTGTGAAGAAAGTATTGTTAGGGAATCAAATTCCAGTTATATATTCAAATATAAAGGATTAACGATTTGTCATTTAGGTGATGCTCAAGCTCAGATAATACAGATCGAGAATGAAACTGTCAGAAATAGAATACAAGAAATAATTCCAGATTCATTAGATCTATTTTTTATGACAATAGAAGGTACTAGTCAATTCACAGAACAAGCAGAAATGTTTGTGGATTTACTGAAACCAAAAAGAATTATTCCTATGCATTATTGGAGCACTCAATCTAAACGATTATTTTTACTTCAACTCACCAAACAAAATGTATCCGAAGTAAAATATACAATAGAAAATCTAAATACTTCTATATATGATCTTGAATTAAATGAAAGTTTTGAATCGATCAAAGTGATTGATTTAACGCGCTCATCTTTTACAGGTTTTACTTCAGTAGATAAAGAAGAAAACCGTCCTTTTAAATATAAACTAAATCAAAACTATCCAAATCCTTTTAATCCAAATACAAAAATAATGTACAGCATTCCTCATCAAACTGATGTAAAGATTAGAGTATTTGATGTGTTAGGATGTGAATTAGCTACTTTAGTTGATGAACGAAAATCTGCGGGGAATTACGATTTAACTTTTAATGCATCACAACTCCCGAGTGGTATTTATATTTATCAATTAATTACTAATGAATTTACTCAATCAAAAAAGATGATATTGCTTCGCTAATAAATAATATGGAAAAAAATTATGCAAACATTTAGTTATCGAATATTTTTATTTTTAATTGTTTTATCATCATCGCAAATAGTTATCGGTCAGACTGATGATCTCAGTGTTACTGATTTTGATGGAAATGTTTATAACACTGTTACAATAGGGAATCAAGTTTGGCTGAAAGAAAATATTAAATCCACCCATTATTCAGATGGAACTGAAATTCCAGAAGTAGTTTCTTATGATAATAGCAGTTCAAACGCAAATATCTATGGAAGACTATATACTTGGAATGCTGCTATGAAAAATTCCACTGAAGAAAAGACTCAAGGTGTATGTCCTTGCGGTTGGCATGTCCCAAGTGATGAAGAGTGGAAAGAGTTGGAAAACTATTTAGGTGGAGCCGATGTAGCCGGTGGTAAAATGAAGGAAGAGGGATTTATACATTGGAAGCTTCCTAATACAGATGCTAATAATAGCAGCGGCTTTACTGCATTACCAGCCGGTGAGTATGATGCCCACGATTCTCCAAATCAATTCAGATTGTTGAAACAATATGCGGTTTTTTGGACATCAACAGAGGTTAGTTTAAACCTTGCAAGAGAAAGGTATTTATCTTATTCTGATGCAGCTAGCGCTATTTTTGATTGGTATAAAGTGATGAAGTATTCAGTACGATGTATTAAAGATTCTCTTGCAACTGATATGAATAATGAAAACACTACATTACCAATATCATTAAATTTATATCAAAACTATCCAAATCCTTTTAATCCAACAACAAAAATAGAGTATACTATACCTAATCAGACTAATGTAAAAATTAAAGTGTTTGATGTGTTGGGTAACGATATAGCAACCTTAGTCGATGAAAGAAAATCAGTTGGTAATTATGAATTGAAATTTGATGCCACCCAACTTCCAAGCGGAATATATTTTTACCAAATGATTACTGATAATTTTAATCAAACAAAGAAAATGATTTTGATTCGTTAAGTACTATTAATAAAATTAAACAAATACATAAGGAATTCTAATATGAAAAGTCTAGTCAATTCATCTGTAATTATCATTACTTTACTGTCGATATTATTCACAACTATCCTACCAATAACTTACACTGCTCAAAACGAAAATGATGATATTGTTATCGGAAAGACAATTACAATTAATTCTAAGGTACTGAATGAACAAAGGAACATTTTTATTTACACTCCTGTTGGTTATGATCAATCCGAAGATAAGTATCCTGTGATTTATGTATTGGATGGTCAAGGTAATTTTTTCTTTTCAGTGGGAGTAGCTAATTTTCTCGCTAGAAGTCAACGTATGCCTAGAAGTATTATCGTTGGAATTCCAAATACAGATCGGACAAGAGATTTTACTCCGGTGCATGCAGAAGAATGGGCAACATCTGGCGGGGCAGACAATTTTTTAGCCTTTATGGAAAAAGAATTAATCCCTTATATTGAAGATAACTATCGTACTCATACATATAAAACACTTTTTGGGCATTCTCTTTGCGGAATGTTCTCGATTTATACCCTTTTCGAAAAACCAGATATGTTTAATTCATTCATCGCCGTTAGTCCATATCTCCAATTTGATAATCAGGTTGTACTAGATAAAGTAGAAACAATACTATCAGAACGTACGGATTTTAAGAAGGATCTTTTTGTTACAATTGGGGATGAACCAGATTATACTGCAAGTTTAGAAAGAATGCAAAAACTGTTTTCTGAAAAAACTAAAAACTTAAGATGGAAATTAAGTGAACGAATAACAGAAAATCATACATCAATCCTGTTGAAAAGTTTTTATGATGGATTAGAATTTATTTATTCTGATTGGACCGTGAAAGATGAATCTATAGAAAGCGGATTTGATGCTGTAAAAAAACATTACTTATCACTAAGTAATAAATATGGATATGATGTTAAGCCTAACGAATTTGCTATCAATGCAATTGGTTATAGATATTTGGGTAATGATGATTATGAAAATGCAACCGAAGCATTCGAATACAATGTTAAACTTAATCCAAATTCTGCTAATGTTTACGATAGTTTAGGAGAAACTTTTGAAAAAACCGGAAACATTGAGGCTGCAATTGTAAATTACACAATGGCTGTACACAACGGTGAAATCCTCAAAGATAGGAATCTTAATATTTTTAAGAAAAACTTAAATCGTGTATCTGAATCAAAATAAAATTGCAAAACCAAATTTGATTATTATATAATGATTATGAATGAACAGAAAATATGAGTACAAATTTGTACGCTTGGTAAAGGCTGGCTTTGGCCGAAGAGTGAAGCTAATACAACAAAGAAGTAATTCATGAATATACAAAAGACGGCTGGCGGTTAATTCAAATCTTTGCCTCGAGCTGAGGGATGTGGGGCCTAGCTAATTTTCACGAAGTGGTTTTAGAAAGAGAAATCAGCTAATTGTTGTAAGTTGTATTCTCTTTTGAAAGGTTTTCATTTATTAGTTTTTAATTGAAATATAAATAATATAAATTAGAATACTTAATATCTTTTAAAGAGCATTGAAAATGAAAATCTTTTTGTCAAAATTCACTATAACTATTTTATTATTGTTCTATAGCTGTGCACCTGCTTCATTACCCATTCTTTCAACTTCAGATAATATATATAGTTTTTCAACTGAAGATAGATTAACAGACTCCATTCATATACAAAAAATTGAACAAATTTTTAATAATGGTAACGCTGGTTTTTTTGAGGGGAAGAATGGTGTAAGTATCTTCTATAATTATTTTCTTCAAGATAGCTTAGAAAAAGGTGCTATTATAATTTCAGATGGAAGAACTGAAGCCGTTGTAAAATATAAAGAAGTTATTTATGATTTATATCAAAATGGTTACTCTGTTTACATTCATGATCATCGAGGACAAGGTTTTTCCGGAAGAATGACTGAAGATCCGGATATGGGATATGTTGACAATTTTCAAAACTATATTGATGATCTAAAATACTTTTATAACAACTTTGTAATTCCTCATAATCATGAAAAGAAATTTCTCTTAGCTCACTCAATGGGAGGTGCAATTGCAGCTACTTATATTGAGCAATTTCCGAATGACTTTAATGCAACAGCATTTTCATCACCTATGCTCGGACTTCCTTTTCCAACTTGTCCGGTTATTAAAATTATAGGGGGAGATGAACCGAAATATGCTTTGGGTAATACAGATTACACAAACAGTATTGCACCTTTTGAAGAAAATGAACTTACAAATAGCAATATAAGATATCAATTAATGTTAGATACTTTTAAGAAATATCCTAAAGCAAGATTAGGTGGTGCAAGTTATCAATGGGTAGATAAATCATGCAATCAATTTGAAATAATTTTTAATAATCTGGAACAAATAGAAACTCCATTAATTCTTTTTTCTGGTGGTGAAGAATCAATTGTTGATGCATCTGCACATAATGATTTTATAGATGAATTAAAATCTTTTGAGAAAACTGCTAAAGGATATTTTGTGAATGGAGCAAAACATGAACTTTTAATTGAAAAGGATGCAGTAAGAATTTCAGTGTTGGCTAAAATTTTAGAATTCTTTTCTGAAAATTAGGAACCTAAATATCTAATTAAGCTGCAGCTATAGGTAATTTTACAGTAAATGAACTTCCTTCACCTACTTTACTATCTACAAAAATATCTCCCCCATTTTTCTGAATAAATTCTTTACTCAAAATTAAACCCAATCCGCTTCCCTCTTCATCGTTTGTTCCATAACGTGTAACCCTTTCACCTACTTTAAAAAGTTTTGAAAGTGTTGCTTTATCTATTCCGATACCATTATCAATAACTGATATACTTACAAATCCATTATTCAAATTAATACTAACTTTTACAAAACCATTTTTCTCAGTAAACTTAACTGCATTTGATAATAAATTTCTAATTACCGATGAAATCATTTCTTCATCAGCATTAACAAAAATCTCAAAATCTGGTGGATTATAAATCAAACGAATATCTTTCTTCTCTGCAGTGGACCTAAACATTTCAACTGCTCTATTTAATAATGGAACAATAGAAAATATTTCTTTTTCTAAACTAATTCTCCCACTTTGAATCCTTGTCCATTTCAATAGATCTTCTAAAAGCTTAAATACACTTTTGGAAGCTTTATACATGTTGTTAGAAAAATCATGGATTTCTTCTCGAGTGAGATTTTCATAATAGCTAGCCATATATTCCGAATAGCCAAGTATTGCGGTGAAAGGACTCCTTAGATCATGTGCAATTACAGAAAAGAATTTATCCCGTTCATTAATCTTCTGTTGTAGTTCGGTAATATCAGCGTTGTCAAACTCCAATATCTGCTTTGAATTAACTTGCTTTTCACTCAGTATAATTATTAGAACATCTTTATTTTCTGAGGAGTATTTAATAATGTTGGCTGTGAACTGTAAATATTTATTTTCTTTATTCTTGATATATATATCTTCAGAGACTAGTTCTCCTTCTTCAAGTTTTCTAATAAAATTTTCAAACTCAAATTTTCTTCGGTTAGAATCGAAAATTAATTCTGATATATCATCATCATCATCAATACCAAATAATTGAATAAGTTCATTATTTAGAAAAATATTATTAGAATTTTCTGCGATAATAAAATTATATTTTTTTGAGGTTTTTAACTCGGTTTCACCTTGTTCATCTAGTAGCTGAGGAATTGTCACCCATATTATTTCGTTTTTTACTTTCGAATACTCATGAGGCATTTGAAAAATTACACCTCTACTTCTTTTGAGGAGATCATCTGCTGCTTTAATTCTAAAATCAATTTCAAGTGTTAATCCTTGAGTAAGATTATCAATTATATCTTCACATTTCGCAATATCTGCTTCATTAATTAAATCAAAAAAATTATAATCAGTAAAATGTAATCGGTTTACATTATAAATACTTTCAATGTTGGTTGAACACGACAAAATGTATCCATCCGGCGAAAGAGACATTAATACCGCAGTAGATGAAACTTCCTTAAAACTTGTAGTAATATTGGATTTAGTCAACATTTTAGAATTTTAATATACTTTTAACCATTAAAAATATTAGTAAATAACAACAACCTTTCTTCTTTATCTTACACATAATATTGAGTTTAATTATTTATTTACTACAAAACGAACTGCTTTGTAAAGAATATACAATACTATGGTTATAAATATTATCCAAAACATTATAGAAAAAATCAATCCCATGGTTTCCATAAAATCCTCCCCGATAATAAATAAAAAGGCATCTATATATTATGCAAAATATTTATTTATCCTAGTTAAGTATTTAAATAAGAGACAAACTGGCTGGAATGCTTGGTTGGTCCTCAGATAATAATAATTATATTAGATCAATGTTGAGAACTATTTAGTTCAAGTTTCTCCTTTATAATATTATTCAAGTTAATTACATTATAGTCTTGTCCTTCGACGTTCACTTCTTTAAGAAATTGATTTGCTTCCATTATTTCTAATGATTCAAATTTTTTATCTTCAACATTAATTATCTCAGTAATATTATCAACCCAAAAACCAATAAAGTGCCCCTCAAATTCACCTACTAATAATCTTGAGTTAGGGGTGATTTTTCTTGATTCCGCATTTAGATATTCTGATAGATGAATTATGTTGATGAGTTTATTTCCAAAATAAAGATTATTAACATTACTCTCATCTGAACCGATTTTATTTACTATTTCATCTGGATTTAGAATTATGTGGAATTGTTCTAGCGGAACAATAAAATTACAGTTTGAATGGCAGAAAACAATATAACCAGAACTCATAGAAATTTTCAGTTTAATAATAGATTTTTTTTACTCTTATTTGCAATAGATATGCCAATTGGATTTCTACAAATCTACTTTGAAGGAAATTTCCATAACTCTTTTAATTCAAATAACTTATGAGTTCAATTACAAATTGGAAAAGAAATGAATTTAAGAAATTTATGTTAAATTTCTTAACATAGATAAAGAAATTTAACTTCATTCTATTACAGAAAATGAGGTTTTACAAAAAAAGGAATAACAATATTTCTTGTAGTGTTATTTTATTTATTTGGCTTGAGATTATATTTTTCTAATTTACTATATAGAGTTGGTTTTGAAATTCCTAAAATCTCACAAGCTTTTCGTTTATCCCAATTAATATTATCAAGGACAAATTTGATATGTTTTCTTTCAACTTCTTCAAGACTCATGTTATAATCATAATTTTCAAGATGATCTGGTCTTGGTTTTGATAATAATATACTATCTTTATCCAACACATCTGATTTACACAAAACGACAGCTTGTCTCAAAGTATTTTCAAGTTCACGGACATTTCCTACCCAGTTATGATTTTGAATAGTTTCCATAACATCGTATGGAATTTTTTTAACGCGCTTATGAACTTCTTTATTTACCATATCAATAAAGTGCATTGCCATAAGAGGAATATCTTCTTTTCGGTCCCTTAATGGGGGTACAATAATAGTAAAAACTTTTAATCGATAATATAAATCTTCTCTGAACTTACCTTCTTTAACGAGTAGCTCAAGATTTTTATTTGTCGCAGCAATAATTCGAGCATTCATTTTTAAAGTTGTTTCACCACCTATTCTCTCAAACTCTTTTTCCTGAAGTACTCTTAATAATTTGCTTTGAACAGTCAATGACATTTCTGAAATCTCATCAAGAAATATTGTGCCATCGCCAGCTAACTCAAATTTTCCTTTTTTATCTCTAATAGCTCCTGTAAAAGCACCATTTACGTGACCAAATAGTTCGCTTTCTAAAAGTGTTTCCACTAAAGCGGAACAATTAACAGCAACAAAAGGTTTAGCTTTTTGGCCACTTTCGTGTATCACTCTAGCTATCATTTCTTTTCCAGTACCACTTTCACCTTGAAGTAAAACAGTAAGCTGATTCATTGATAGTTGACCAATATATTTATAGATCTCTTGCATTATTGGCGATTTTCCAACAAGTTTTTTCCCTTTATTTGATTCAAGACCATCTTCGACAACAAATTCTGATAATTCTCCGCTAATATTTTTAATCTCAAGTGCTTTTTTAAGCTTTTGTTTTAAATTTGGGATATCGAGTGGTTTTGTAACATAATCAAATGCTTTTTTCTGCATAGCAGCGATTGTAGAACTAACATCATTAAAAGCGGTTATCATAATTACTTGAATTCCAGAATTATGTTCTTTTATTTTATCAAGGACATCTAATCCGTTCATATCTGGCATTTTTATATCACATAGTACTACGTCAGGATCAACGTCTTTGACCTTTGTTAAACCAGAAACACCTCCATCAGCAATATAGATATCAAATCCATCATTCTTTAAATAGTGGGTTAGTGTTTCTCGTAGAGCTTCATCATCGTCAATAATTAATAATTTGTTCATAATTCCGATATATTTTGTTTGACTTTTTAATTCTTCCCATATTGCCAAGTATTAAGCCAAAATTCTATTAGTTTTTGAGTTAAAAAAGAAGGTTTTTATTTAAAGGTATGTATCAAATTAGGATTGTGTAAAAATTTTTGACATATTGTAAGAAATTTTAATAAGTAAGAAAAAGATTTAACTACTTATTCAAAGTGTAAGAAAATTATGGCTTTTTGAGATAAATTGATGCACTTGTACCCTCACCTATATTAGTAATAATTTTTAACTCCCCATGCATTGATGTCAATATTCTTTCTGCTATCAGCAATCCCATTCCACTACCAGTCTCTTTTTCCGTACCATAATTTGAGTGGATATGATCAATCTGGAAAAGATTATTTAATGTTTCCTCATCAAAACCAATTCCATGATCTATAACAATAATCTCTACAAAATTGCCATCATTTTGTTTAAACTCTATTTCAATTTCACTTTCAGGATTAGAAAACTTTATGGAATTTGAAATAATATTTGTAAAAACTATCTCTAAATATTTTCTATCAGCTTCAACATAAATATCATTCGAAATATTATTATGGATTATGATTGCTTTTTTCTCCATACTCGCCTGTAGATCTTCTAATGAATTATTGATTGCTTCATAAACTTTGATCCGCTCCATCTTGGGTTGAATTTTTCCTCTTTCAAATGATGCCCATAAGAGAAGATTATCAAGTAATGTGTAATTTTTTCGAATAGATTTATTTAACATTCTCAGAATACTTCTAATATCTGTAAAATCAAGATCATCAAAGGAATGAACTAAAAGATCAGAACTATTTATCATATTTCCCATTTGTCCACGAAGATCATGAGATAAAATTGAAAAGAACTTATCTTTCTTTTTAAGCTCTTTAGTCAAATAATCATTTATTTTTTCAACTTCAATATTTTTTAGAGAGAGTTTTTCGATTAATTCCAACAAATCATCATTCTGTTTATTTAATGAGTTGATAGTTGTCTTTAATTCAACAATTGTATCTTCTTCTGATTTGATTAATATTCCAATAATAGTTATAAATTCTAAAGATTTCTTCGATGATAAATGAGGTGTGACAATAAATTTATAAATATTATTCTCAATAGTAGAATTAAATACAATTGTTTTATGTGTTTTGATGACATTTTTAATCTTTTCAATTTTATTTTGACTGAAAATCTCTCCACAATTTTCAAAAAAATTATGCGAAGAATTTTCAGATGATTTTCGATTTAATTTCTTAGAACAAGCTTTATTTGCAGTGATAGTTTTACCAAAGGCATCTATTAATGTAAATAAGATATCAGTACTATCTTTAAAAAGATCTTGAATTTCAGTTGTTGAGATGGGACTATTGCTTGACATATTTATTTAGAGATTTAATACATAAAATAGTGTATTACACATAAAAAGTTAATGATTTTTATATATAAATGAAGGGATATGTCAAATTAAATTGATATTGTTGTAATTACTTAAGAAGAATCATTTTATTTACTGCCTGAAATCGATCATTACTTTCTAGAGATTCTGCATTCATCGTATAAATATAGACCCCTGAGGCAAGATCTTTAGCACTCCATTCAAGTGTATAATTTCCAGCATCTTGAATTTCATTAACTAATGATGTAATCTCTTCACCAATAATATTGTAAATCTTTATTCCAACATCACTCATTTCTTTTACCGAATAATTTATTGTAGTAGTCGGATTAAAAGGATTGGGATAATTTTGAGATAATTCATATTTAGCAGGCATTTCACCAGAAAATCTAAGCTCGGTTGAATTACTATAATCAGATTCTGCTAAACCATTTTCAGAATAAACTCTATAGATATATGTTTGATTACTTTCCACTGATAAATCATCATAACTTGATTGATTAGCTGAAACAGTATCAATCACTACGAAAGAATTTTGGGAATTTTTACCTTTTATTTTTCGTTCAATAACAAATGATCTTTCTACTTTGGAATTATCTTTCCATGATAAGTTAATAAATTCATTTTTAGTCACTTTTGCACGCAGATTGGTTGGTTTATTAACTCTAATAGTAAATCTATTTTCATCTGTAAAATTACTTATTCCATAACTATTTAATGCTTTTACTCTCCAATAAAATTTATTTCCTTCATTCAAATTCTTTAATGTAGTATTATTTGTAGTTAATGTGTCTTCAGAATATATGATATCCTTAAATTGTTTATCTTTTGCAATTTCAAGTTTATAGAACGCAGCATTTTCTGCTTGTGACCAACTAAAGTTCACTTCAGAATCGATATTTCTAGCATTATTTGCCGGAGAAATCGCAACCGGAAGCTCAGGCATTCCAACGTGCGTTGAAAAGTTAAAGATATCAGAAATAGTTTGCGAACTCATTTGATTTGTGGAAGTTATTCTCCAATAATATTGAAATCCTTCATTGAAATTTAAGATAATCATTTCAGAAGAATAAATACTGTCATAACTGAAATGGATATTTTTAAAATCACTATCATAAGCAATTTCAATATTATAGAAGATTGCACTATCAATTGGATTCCATTTAAACCTGATTGTATTCTCAAGACCAATAGAGTTATTCATTGGTTCAGACAGTGTAAGAATTGATGGATCTCCCATTCTAGTATTAAACTCAAAGAGATTAGTATATGAGCTATTACCATTTTTGTTTGTTGATCTTACTCTCCAGTAATATAATTCACCTTCTTCAAAATCGCTTACTGTAATCTGAGTCTCTTTAACTGAATCTTGGGAGAAAAATAATTCTTTAATTCCTCTGTCTACAAAAATCTCTATCTTATAATAGTCTGCAACACCTTCATTTTTCCAAGTAAATCTAAGTTTTTTTTCCAAATCGACAGAATTATTCAGAGGAGTTACAAGAGTAGGGATGGTTGGGACGCCAACAGTTGTTTCAAAGCTAAAGATATTAGAATACACACTATTCCCAGTACTATGTTTAAATCTAACTCTCCAATAATATCGTTTATTCTTTTCAAAATCGTACACTGTTTGGGAAGTGTTTTGGACATACTCGTTAATGTAAAATATATCATCAAAATTTTCATCTTCTGCAACTTCTATTTGATAATAGTCAGCAATATCAACATTCTCCCATGAAAAAGTAACTGTCGTATTTACATTAGTTTGGTTATTTGTGGGTGAGCTTAAAACTGGTTTTGTTGAATTAGCATAAGCAATAAAAAACTTATTTGTTGTTGAATATTTCCCAAAATCATCATTGATCGAAGCGCGAGCTCTCCAGTAATATACTTGTCCACTTAATAATTCATTAACTTCAATTTCATTTATATGAAGTGTATCAAGAAACTTCACAATGTTTGTAAAATTTTCATCTGTAGCTAATTGCAGCTGGTAATAATCTCTACCGCTAACACTTTCCCACTTAAACATTACAGATGAACCAATAATAGTGGAATCATTAACCGGTGTTCTCAATACAACTTGTGGAGTATTAGTATTTTTTGTAGTGAAACTATATTTAGCAGAATATGCACTAGTATCCGAATCGTTTAAATATCTAACTCTCCAGTAATATTTTGTACTATTTTCAAGATTTACTGCAATACTTGTATCTATTAGTTCTGAATTATCATATGCTAATTCAGTAAAGACTTCATTTTTTGATAATTGCAAGTGATAATAATCTGCATTGTTTATTTTATTCCATGTTAAATTAATTGAAGTTTCAAGAGCCTCTGCCCCGTTATTTGGTGAAATTAAATTTACAAATTCAAAATTACTTCCATTTTCTGTAATGCCCCAATTACCAAGTCCCCACATTTCTGATGATGCAGGTGAGAAAAACTGAATTACATCTGGTTCAAATTCATTACCCTCTGATGGATTTT
Source organism: Bacteroidota bacterium (assembly GCA_039714835.1). Lineage (GTDB taxonomy): Bacteria > Bacteroidota > Ignavibacteria > Ignavibacteriales > Melioribacteraceae > SZUA-22. The sequence continues at coordinate 27,658 of JBDLIN010000021.1, forward strand.
TAACAGAAAACCTAACTTCAGCAACATCAATTGTTTCATTTATAATGGAAATATCACTACCAAAAAGTTTAGCAATATTGACGGAAATAACATCTTCAGAGGGATGTGAAACAGATGAAACATAATCTCCATTATTGAAAGTATAAAGATTAAAATCTTTACCTTCTTGAGGATTTTCTGGGAAAGATAACCTATTTGGATTAAATTTATATCTAATTACTGCATTACCAACTGCTGAGGATCCTTCTTCCAGTTTGACTTGAATTCTTCCTACATAAAGAGAGTCTGAATTTTCGATTACATAAAAATTACCATCTAATTTTTGAGCAAAGATATTCGCGCTCAAAAGTATGAATATCCAAATTGAATTAACAATGAATACATGAATATTATTTTTGATATTTCTAACCATAGAGTGTGATCTAAATCACAACTCAAAGGCCAAAAAAATCATGATATACTATAAACTATTTCTGCTTAAGATGAGCTTTGCTAAATCATTCATATTTATTGACTTACAAGTGCTTGTTAATGTAACTTTAATTTAGGAAGAATGGTACTTTTTGAATTATTGACATGTAGGGTGGAAAAATCCACCGACAATTGCATTGATATTACTTTAATATTAAACCATTTTTTGTATGATATAAATTCATTATAATAGATCTATAGAACCCACTAACTAATTGTTTTATATTCTGTTATAGAAATTTATTCTAATTGCAATTTTGTGCTATAAAGACAAATAAACCCAACATAAAACTACTGGATTTCTTGAGCGTTTTGATTAGAATATCTCAGTTATTAATCCACCTTATTTAGATAAATCACAAACTGTTAGTTCAACAGATAGACAAATATCTATTCTGATTTATTTATTTTATAACTATGTTTGATTTCTACTGATTTTTGTAACATCGCTGTTACACCGCAATATGTATTTTGTGAAAGTTCTATTGCACGT
>JBDLIN010000022.1:0-28349 GCA_039714835.1 Bacteroidota bacterium
ACTACAACAACAATTGATAAAATATCACTAGGGATGAGACATAGAGCTGGCCTTGGTATGAGTGAACAATCAGATGTTCTTTGCTTAATTGTTTCAGAAGAAACTGGAAGTATATCAGTTGCTGAGGATGGTAGACTATATAGAGGATTATCTCGTGAGTCACTTAGAAAACTTTTATCAAAAAAAATTGAGCCTGAAAAACAAAAAGGGATGAAGGATTTATTTGATTTCTTTAAGAAAAAAGAATAAAATATGTTAGGTAATTCCAATCGTTAAAAAGATTTGTCACCTCAGAAAATAATACAATAGATTCACAAAGACAATAATTGTATCAGAAATTAACAAAACAAAGGTTAAAAACATTAAAATAATTGTCTGGATTTAATTAAATTTATGACATAAAATACCTTTAATAATATTAAGAAGGTGACGTTATGAAACTAAAATATTTTTCACATTCAGCATTTCAATTAGCAACTAATGATGGTAAAATCATTTTAATTGATCCATTTATTACGGGTAATCCTACATCTCCAGTGAGCGCAGATACGTTAAATGCCGATTATATTATTTTAACCCATGCACACGGTGATCATATTGGTGATGCATTCGAGATAGCAAAGAGGTGCGATGCACTTGTTATTGCAGTAAATGAACTTGCAAATTATGCTATTGAGAAGGGATTAAAAGCTCATAATATGCATATTGGTGGAAGCTACAATTTTGATTTTGGAAAAGTTAAATTCACTATTGCTCATCATGGATCATTAACACCGGATGGACATTATGGTGGTGAACCTGCTGGAGTAATTGTGACTGCTGATGGACAATCTGTTTATCATGCTGGTGACACAGGATTATTTTATGACATGAAGTTGATCGGTGAAATGAATAATATTGATTATATGCTTTTACCGATTGGTGATAATTTCACAATGGGAATAACTGACGCTATCAAAGCAGTAGAGCTAACGGATCCTGAAACAGCTATCCCTATGCACTATAATACTTTCCCAGTGATTGAAGCTGATCCAATGGAATTTAAATCTAAGGTGGAGAGTCATGGAACAAATTGTATCGTTCTTGAGTATGGAGAAGAAATTGAATTGTAAAGTAACGGAATAGAATTTAACTTATGTCAATTATTGCAATCGCTAATCAAAAGGGAGGTGTTGGGAAAACATCTACCGCAATAAATTTATCTGCATCAATTGCAGCTGCAGAATTTAAAACATTGTTGATTGATATCGATCCACAATCAAATTCTTCATCTGGATTAGGTGTTGAGAAAAATGATCCGTCTGTATATGAAGTTCTAATGGGAATTGATAATATCGAGGACGCCATTCAATCAACGTATATGCCGTACTTAGATATTATTCCAGCAACAATAAATTTGGTTGGTGCAGAAGTAGAATTAGTAACAGTTGATAATCGTGAATTTAAACTTCGTGAACAGATGGACCAACTAAAGAGGGAATATGATTATATATTTATAGATTGTCCACCTTCATTAGGATTATTAACACTTAATGCATTAACAGCATCTGAATCAGTTCTCATTCCAGTACAATGCGAATACTTTGCTTTAGAAGGATTGGGACAATTATTAAATACAATTAATTTAGTTAGACAAAATCTGAATCCAAATTTGTCAATCGAAGGTGTGCTGTTAACAATGTTTGATCGAAGGTTAAAATTATCTCATCAAGTGCGTGATGAAGTAATAAAATATTTTGGCGAAAAAGTATTTAATTCTATAATTTATAGAAACGTCAGAATTTCTGAAGCTCCAAGTCATCAGAAACCTGTTCTACTTTATGATGCAATATCAACCGGAGCTGAAAATTATATGGCTTTGGCATCAGAACTGATTAAAAGAAAAAAACAGAGTATCAATGAGTAAATCACATACAGGATTAGGAAGGGGATTAGGAGCTTTATTAAATCCTAATTTTGATAAAGATAATTTAAATGAGAAAGTCACACTTTCTGCTTCTGAAATAAAAAAAGATGACGGAACATCTGTAGATGTTTTGGCAAAAATTCCTATCGAAAATATTGTTCCTAATCCTTTCCAACCTAGGACAAACTTTAATCGTATTTCATTAGATGAATTAAAAAAATCGATTCTTGAGAATGGACTAATCCAGCCAATTACTGTTAGAAGAAAGGATAATCACTATGAATTGATTTCTGGTGAGAGAAGATTCCGTGCTTCTAAAGAAATTGGCATTAAGGAAATTCCTGCTTATATAATAAATGTTGAAACAAAAGAAGCAATGTTGGCTCTCTCATTGATTGAGAATATTCAACGTGAAGAACTTAATCCCATTGAAGTAGCTAATGCATATAAACAACTCATAGATGAGTGTAGTTTATCACAAGAAGACGTCGCTGAAAAGGTTGGGAAAGAACGTTCAACCATCACAAATACAATTCGCTTACTTAAGCTTCCTGAGAATATTCAAGAGTGTCTGATTGATGGGAAAATAACATCAGGCCATGCAAGAGCATTGCTTAGTATCACAGATACAACATATCAATTAGAGGTTTGTAATAAAATCATCAGAGATCAGATATCGGTTAGAGACGCAGAAAAACTAAGCAAAACAGATCCCATCACTCGAATAAAAAAGAAAAAGAAAGAAGAGATTGGAACTGCATCACTTGATGTTTTAGCAAATCGCGATCTTGAAAATAAATTGCGCGGGATTTTAGGAACCAAAGTTTTATGTAAACAGAAAAAGGATGGCTCTGGTAATATCACCATTGAATACTATTCCATGGATGAACTCGAAAGATTAATTGAATTACTGAATTCTATTGGGAAAAACTATTCTTAAAATATTATTTATTTCACTAGCAATCTCATCAACAATATTTTGTCAAGAGGAACTTGATACAGTTAAAACCGTCCAATCAGATGATTCAACATTTGTAATGATAAAATCTCCTTGGGGTGCTGTAGGCAGAAGTGCTATTTTACCTGGATGGGGACAATGTTATAATGAATCATATTGGAAAATCCCTATTTTCTGGGGTGTATTAGGATGGTTCAGTTATCTATACATTGATAATAACAATTACTATAAACAGTATAGAGATTTGTATAGTGAAAGTTTGCAAACTTCCCCTAGTGGGAATTCAAATTATAAGGAAGCACGAAATTTTTATAGAAATCAGCGAGATCAATGGGCGTTGTTTATTGGACTTGTATATTTTCTAAACCTTGTTGATGCGTATGTAGATGCTCATTTATTTGATTTCAATGTTACTGAAAACAAATATTATCAGTCACCGCAAGTGAATATGAAATATTATTTTAATAGATAATTATGAAAAATATTATTAACTGTCCAAACTGTGAAACCGAAAATAATTTCTTTGATCAGAATTGTAGAAAGTGCAGTGCTTTAATACGAGAACGAGTGGTTAATATTGATCTATGGAATACTATTTGGAATATAATCGAATCTCCTAAAAAAGCATTTACTAAAATCATTTACGCTGAGAATAAGAACTACACATTTTTTTTAGCAATACTGTTTTCGTTAAAATTAACTTTTAATTCATTTTTCATCCAAAGTATTTTAGGAAAGGACATCGATTCCCAGAATTATTTGGGTGTTAATGTATTAATTGGTCTGTTCTCTTTCTTGATCCTATTTTCACTTATTACTTTTTCTCAGAAAAGGATATTAAAAAACTTCAACATAATTACACGCTTTAAAGATAATTTTGCATCTTTTATTTATTCAAGTATTCCTATTCTGATATCTTTCTTTATTATTTTTCCTACTCAGTTTGCTCTATTTGGGAGATATTGGTTATTCTCAAATCCTTCACCATTTGAAATTAAACCGTTACCAGCTTATGTTTTTTCAGGTATGGAAATATTAATATTAATTTGGTCTGGTATTCTTTTCTTTCTACTCAGTTTTGTACAAACTAAGAGTAAAGTATATTCAATTATATTTGCTATAGCTGTATTGATATCAGTTGGAATTATATCAGTTTTTATCCCTTATTTATAGATTGCATATAGTCAATAATAGCTCCGTATCTTAAACCTCTTCCACTTGAATATAAATAGTCCTTGTTTATTATTTCCAAAGTTATTGATAGAATAAGTGTCCCGGCTAAAATTATATCTTCTCTTCCACTCATTATAACACCATATTCATTTTTGATATTCATTGGTGTCATCGATTGAAATTGTGTTATAAATTCTTTTAGGTTATCTTGATATAATTTAAAACCTTCAACTTTATTTTCATTATATGCAGATAAGCTTTGTTTAGCACAAGCTAATGTAGTAGGAGTTCCAGCTACAGCAATAACATTAGAATTTTCTGAATTCAAGCTAGGAAGATCATTAAAAATAGTAGCAATATAATTTTTCATCTCTTCTAATTGTTTAGAAGTAAGAGGGGATTTGCTAAATTTTTCTGTTAATGTAACCACACCGATGGGATAGCTCTTGCTAAATAATATTTCATTGCTTTGACCAGCAATAATTTCGGTACTTGCCCCACCAATATCAATTACAATTGTAGAATCTCCTCTTTGAAAACCACTTAGAACACCAAGAAATGATAGGTAAGCTTCTCTTTCGCCTGATATAATATTTATATCAAATGATAATTCTGATTTAATCTTTGAGAGTATTGTCTTTGAGTTATTAGCTGTCCTAAGAGCCTGCGTAGCATTGACAATTACATGTGAGCATTCATATTCAATAATCAGTGATTTGTATTCCTTTAATACATCCAACAACTTATCTATTGAAATTTGGTCAATTATTTTTGAATTATTCATTCCCTTACTAATTCTAGGCATTCGATAAATATTAAGTAAGGGATTTAATACTTTCTTGTTCGTATCAATTTCAGAAATTAAAAGTAGGACCGTGTTAGATCCAATATCAATTGATGCAATATTCATATTATTCTTTCTTTTATAAACAATTTAATTTAAGTTTGAAACTTAATATTAACTATTATTTTCTTTACAGACGATGAAAATTAAAGAAAAAGAATTTGAATCCATATTGCAAGAACTAAAAGAGATTGCAACACAAATGGGAGCTAAAATCAGATTCGAGAGAGGAGACTTTAAAGGTGGTTATTGCATCCTTAAAGACAGTAGAGTAATTGTCATCAATAAACTCTCAAATCTTCAAAGGAAAGTAATAGTGTTATCGGCTGCATTGAAAGAACTGGGAATAGAAGATATTTATCTTCCACCTAAGATAAGAGAAGTCATAGAAGAAATGGATGAAACAAAATGAAAATACTAATTCTTAATGGACCAAATTTGAATTTACTTGGAGCACGGGATCAATCGAATTATGGACAACTTTCACTTGATCAAATTCAATCACTTATTATATCAGAATTTCCCAATGATACTTTCGAGTTTGTACAAAGTAATACAGAAGGGGATTTGGTGGAACAAATTCAAAATGCTGACGGTTCATATGATGGATTAATAATTAATCCTGGTGGATATGCACATACTTCCATTGCAATTAGAGATGCACTAGAGTTAGCAAAGTTACCAAAAATTGAAGTTCATCTTTCTAACTTATCTCAAAGAGAAGACTTTAGACAAAAAATGATAACCGCACCAAAAACAAATGGTTACATATCCGGATTTAAGGATTTAAGTTATTTAGCGGGTATATACTTAATAAAAAAAATAGCTGAAAGCTCTTCCAAGTAAAACTGCACCTTAATAAAAACTTTACTAAAAGTGAAATCTTGCTTTTATATATTACTTTAAGTATTTTACTTAAAGTAATATAATAGGAATTCACAATGAAAGATTTTGGACTTAAGAAACTGTATTACTCAATTAGCGAAGTTAGTAAACTTACTGGATTAGAACAATATATTCTTAGATATTGGGAAACAGAGTTTGAACAACTTAGCCCTTCAAAAAATAGGGCAGGAAACAGAATCTACACAAATAAGAATATTAAAATTATTCTAACAATAAAGAAGTTGCTTCGTGATCAAAAATATACTATCGAAGGTGCAAAAAAAATTCTAACAGAAACTGATAATAAACAAGTCATACCGAAACCTAAAAAAACATCCGAAAATAAACCGATTGCTAAGACCGAGCACAAGTCACTCAAAGATGACCTTTTAGAATTTAGAAATTTTTTAGTAGATTTAGATTCTAAATTATAATCATTCGGAACGTGGCGCAGTCCGGTTAGCGTACACGACTGGGGGTCGTGTGGTCGCGGGTTCAAATCCCGCCGTTCCGACTGTAATAATCAATATTAAACACACACAAACTCATTATAATGAAAAATAAATTTAAGTTTCATGTTGATAAACCCACCTGCAATTGTGGAATTTTTGGGATACATGGCAATTCAGATGATTTACCTTTAACAACTTACTTTGGTCTTCATGCATTGCAGCATAGGGGACAGGAAGCTAGTGGAATTACTGTCTCTTATAGTAATGATGCTAAAATCAAATCTCATTTTAGAACTCAAAAAGGTTTTGGATTAGTATCAGATGTCTTTACTGAAACCGATTTTCTAGAAAAGGAACTGAATTATCATTCTTCTATTGGGCACAATAGATATTCAACTTTTGGTGCTTCCGGTTCAAGAAGAAATATTCAACCATTCGTTGTAAATTATCGAGATGGAAATTTAGCAGTTGCACATAATGGGAATCTAACCAATGCTAAGTATCTAAGAAAAGAGTTAGAAAAGGACGGTGCAATTTTCCAAACATCTACTGATTCTGAAGTCATTTTACATCTCATCGCTCGGAGCAAGAAAAAAGAACAGATTGATCAGATCAAAGAAGCATGTGAACAAATTGAGGGAGCATTTAGTGTTGTAATTATGACAGATAAATGTTTAATTGGTGTTCGTGATCCCCAAGGTGTCAGGCCTTTATGTCTTGGTAAAAAGGATGATTCATATATAATTACATCTGAAACGTGTGCATTAGATATCAATTCTGCTGAATACATAAGAGATGTTGAACCTGGTGAAATGCTTGTTGTTAGTAAATATTTAGATGCAACGGAGCAACTGAGATCATTTAGAATTTCAGAAAAGAATTTTATTAAGCATTGTGTTTTTGAATATATATATTTTTCTAGACCAGATAGTAAAGTGTTCAACTCTAATGTTGATAAAATGAGAAGGAAATTAGGAAAAAACTTAGCGTTGAACCATGCTGTAAGAGATAAGGATGGTGAGAAAGTTATTGTTATAAGTGTCCCGGATAGCTCTAATACAGCTGCAATTGGTTATCAAAATCAATTAGAAAAACTGGGAATTGATTCAAAATTAGAGATTGGATTGATAAGGAGTCATTATATCGGCAGAACATTTATCCTTCCAGCTCAAAAGAAAAGAGAAATAGGCGTTCGTATTAAATTTAATACTGTTAAAGGAGTTTTGGAAAACAGAACAGTAGTAATTATTGATGATTCTATTGTTAGAGGCACAACATCTAAACAGTTAGTTAGCTTGATTAAAGAAGCAAATCCTAAAGAAATACATATGAGGATTTCCTCACCACCGATATATCATCCTTGTTATTATGGAATGGATTTTCCTTCAAAAGAAGAGTTAATTGCTAATAGATTCCCAAATATTGAATCAATAGCTAAACATCTTGGTGTAGATAGTCTAGAATTTATGACAGAAGAAGAAATGCTTGATTCTATGATAGACCATGCTCCAGATGAATTTTGTACTGCTTGTTTTACTGGTAAATACCCAATTCCAGTAAAAGATCTTGAGTTAAATAATACTGATACGAAATAAATACTATTATACACTTTAATTATACACACTAAAAGCTTGTATAATAAGTAGATAATATGATATGCATAAAGCTCATTACGTCAGTTGTAATAATAAAATATTAATATCTAATTCTAATGTTGAATATAAAATTTGAAAAAATATTTACGATCTCCAATTTTATCAGCTCAATAAGATTGATTCTAATATTTCCGACTATTTATTTATTGAAAGGAATAGGGGAGCATGATTCATACAGAATATATATATTATTAATATTTGCACTTGCTTATTTATCTGACTTATTAGATGGATACCTTGCTAGAAAATTTAATGAAATAAGTGAATTAGGAAAGATAATTGATCCACTTGCTGACAAAATATTTGTCATAGCAGTAGTAATTCAACTTTTTTTATATGATGAAATAACCTCATTCTATTTTTGGGTAATTATATTAAGAGATGTAGTGATCTTTTTGGGTGGCATTTATGTTAGTAAAACCATAGGCCGGATATTACCATCAAATTTGCTTGGAAAAATGACTGTGGCTTCTATCGGTCTTTTTTTAATAGCTGTTGTAGCTGGATTAGAAACAATCCCACTACTTTATAACTTTATTCAATATCTAAGTATACTCTTAAGTTTTGCTTCAGTATTAGGTTATGGCTTAAGAGCTTATGAAACAATTAAATGGCACAAGAAAAATGGCATTTCTAAAGAATATTAATCTTAATAAATTAAAAGATGGCTTATCTAAAACAAAGTCAAAACTCTTTGCTGGAATCTCAGAAGCAATTAGTACTAAAGCTGTTGTTGACGAAGATATTTTGGATGAGATTGAAGAGATTTTAATTTCAGGTGATATTGGCATTGACACTTCTGAGAGAATAATTGAAAATACTAGGGCTGACCTTTATTATCAAAATGATAGATCTAAAGAAAATATTCTTTCCATTCTTAAAAAGGAAATGAAAGGTATTTTAATATCTTCAAATGAAGATGAGTTGAATGATGATTCTCTTGATAAGATTGATAAAAGACCTCATGTAATTCTAGTTGTTGGTGTAAATGGTGCTGGAAAGACTACTACAATAGGTAAACTTGCCTATAATTATAAAAGGGCAGGATTGAATGTATTAATTGGTTCGGCAGATACCTTTAGGGCGGCTGCAAATGAGCAGTTAGATATTTGGGCTAAACGTGCTGGTGTTGAGATTGTTCAAAAGGAGCATGGTTCTGATCCATCATCCGTTGTATATGAAACTTTAGAACTCGCTGAAACTAAAAATAGTGATGTTGTTTTAATTGATACAGCAGGTAGATTGCATACAAAAACTAATTTAATGAAAGAGCTTGAAAAAATTAAAAAAGTAATGGCTAAAATTTATCCTCATGCTCCAAATGAAGTATTTCTTGTAGTTGATGGTAATTCGGGACAAAATGCACTTATCCAAGCTGAAGAATTTTCGAAAGTCACTGATCTTACTGGACTTATCATAACAAAGTTGGATGGAACAGCTAAAGGTGGTGTAGTATTTCAAATATCTGCTGAACAAAAAGTCCCGATAAAGTATGTTGGAATTGGAGAAAAAATAGAAGACCTGCAAAATTTTGATGCTACAAAATTTATAGAAGCTTTATTCGATGAGTAAGGTAGCGTTAATTATCAATCCAGAATCTGGAAAGGGGAGAGGATTAAAGTTCGCAAATAATCTATGTAAATTTTCAGTTCCTTCCTTCGTAAAATTAGATAAATTTATTACCAACTATCCGAAACATGCTATTCAAATCGCAAAAGATATATCGAATAAATATGATAGAATTTTGATTGCTGGTGGTGATGGAACGCTAAATGAGTTTATTAATGGATTTGATATAAATTCAAAGACACCTATAGGATTAATACCCATTGGCTCAGGTAATGATTTTGCCTTAGCATTAGATAATCCTATTAAGAATATTACTTCTTATCTAAATAGCCATATGTCTACTGACCTTTACACAATGGATGTTGATATAGGATCTATTGAACTTACTGAAGCGGATGGTAACGTTATTGATAAGAAGTTTGTTAATAGTCTTGGTATCGGCTTTGACGCTAGAGTAGCGTATCTAAATCAATCAAATAAATTTTTAAGTGGATCACTATCATATATTACTGCTATTATTAGAGCATTCTTTGACTTTAATCTAATTAATTATAGTATTGAAAATGAGAAAGTAAAAATAAATAAGAAAGCGTTATTTTGCTCGATAGGTAATGGAGAAACTGTTGGTGGAGGTTTATACCTTATGCCTGGTGCACGCATAGATGATGAATATTTAGATTTATCTGTAGTTGATTTAAGTTCTCGATTAAAACTAATAAAGCTTTTACCAAAAGCTATGAAGAACCAGTTAAAAGGAATTCCATATTTATCTCAGAGCAGATTTAAAGAACTTGATATTAAATTACAAACTCCTTATTATACTCATGTAGATGGTGAAATAGTATCTTTACAGACTAAAAGAGTTAAAGTTAAGATATTAACAAAAATGATTAAATTTATTAAAGTGAAGTAGAAAAATGTTTTTCAAAAAGACACCTAATAGAATATTTGACTATCCACCTAGATTTTATGATCCTGATAAAGATGAAACTGAAAGACGAAAAAGAAAATTGAAATTTCGTTCAAACAGAATTACAAAACGAAAAACTAAATCTCCCATAATCTGGATTGTAATTATATTTATTATTATTTATTTGTATCTTAAATTTGGTAGTGGGGTATTGTAGATATTTTGACATTATTAAGCAGAAAATGATAGTTTACATAATATACATTATGCGACATATGCTAATCATACACAAAAAAGCCTTCTTTTGTCTTTCTACCTAATTTTTTAGCTGCAACCATCTTTTTAAGTAAAGGACATGGTCTATATTTTGGATCATTAAATCCCTCATATAACACATTCATAATATCTAAGCAAATATCTAATCCTATAAAGTCAGCTAATGTTAAAGGTCCCATTGGATGTGCCATACCAAGTTTCATAACAGTGTCAATGTCCTCAGCTGAAGCAACTCCTTCATACAATGAAAAAATTGCTTCGTTAATCATGGGCATTAATATTCTATTAGATACAAAGCCTGGATAATCATGAACCTCAACAGGAGTTTTATCCAATTCCTCAGTGAGTTTTTTAATAGTATTAAAAGTCACATCGCTAGTTGAATAGCCCTTTATAATCTCCACAAGCTGCATGACCGGTACAGGATTCATAAAATGCATACCAATAAACCTGTCTGGACGAATATCAGCTGATAATTCTGTAATTGATATAGCTGATGTATTAGTTGCAAATATTGCTGATTCATTAACATTTTCATCTAATTTACTCCATATTCCAAGTTTTATTGCCTTGTTTTCAACAATTGCCTCAATAACTAAATCAGAGGTGGTGTCTATATTATCAATTCCAACTATTAAGCTTAGGTTATTCAATGCACTCTCTTTATCTAATTCGGTTATAATCTCCTTTTTAATTTGTCGATTAAGATTATTAATAATTCCTTCTTTAGCAGTATTTAAAATTTCTGTACTAATATCAACGAGATCAACATTAAAGCCTTTTAATGCAAATACATGAGCAATGCCGTTGCCCATAGTTCCGGCACCGATTACAGAAACTTTTTTAATATCCATTATTACTCCAAATATTTAGTTGTAATTCTTTACAATTAAAGCTGAACCCTCACCACCACCAATACAGAGAGATGCAATCCCGTGTTCTAAATCATTCCTTTTCATTTCATATATAAGAGTTGTAAGGATTCTTGCTCCACTTGCTCCGATTGGATGCCCTAAAGATATTGCGCCACCATTAGGATTAACTTTCAGAGGATCAAGATTTAGAAGTTTATTTACAGCTAATGAGACAACCGCAAATGCCTCATTAATTTCAAAAATGTCTATATCACTTATTTCTAAATTAGTTTTATCAAGAGCGTTATTAATTGCATGTGCAGGCGCAATTGAAAAATCGATTGGAGCAGTAGCAGCTGAAGCTTGTGCTACAATCTCAACTAAAGGCTTTAAACCTAAAGATAATGCCTTTTCTTCTGACATAACAACCAACGCTGATGCACCGTCATTTATTTTCGAAGCATTTGCAGCTGTAATTACACCATCCTTATCAAATGCTGGTCTTAAATTCGGGATTTTTTCAAATTTTACGTTTAAAGGCTCTTCATCATCGGTTACTACAATTTCATTTTTTCTTTCAACATATTTAATTGGGACAATTTCATCATTAAAAATACCATTCTTTTGGGCTTCTAATGATTTTTTATAAGATCCTATTGCAAAAGTATCAAGATCCTCCCTACTAAAAGAAAAATCCCTAGCACATTTTTCTGCACAGCTACCCATGTGAATGTCATTATAAATATCCCACAATCCATCATGTATCATAGAATCACTTAATTTACCATCCCCTAATCTGTAACCTTTCCGGACGTTTTGAATTAAATGTGGAGCATTCGACATACTTTCCATTCCTCCAGCAATAATGATCTCTGCATCCCCTACCTTAACTGCTTGATCAGCGAGCATAACTGCTTTCAGTCCACTTCCACACATCTTATTTATTGTAAGGCATTCAGTAGCATCAGAAAGACCTGCATATAAAGCCGCTTGCCTTGCTGGAGCCTGTCCAACACCAGCTGGTAGGACATTTCCCATTATTACTTCATCGACATTATCTTCAGCAATACCACTATCATCTATTACAGCTTCAATTACAATTTTGCCTAAATCTGTTACTTTTAGTGAGGCTAATTTGCCCATAAATGATCCGATAGGTGTACGCTTTGCTGAAACAATCACTACTTTTTTCATAATTGTATCCGAGGTTAAATGAAAAAATGTCAATCTACTTCAAAAGATAAGCAGCATTTCAACTTTCCACATGGACCACTATGCTTAGATAAGTATGTGGAAAGATTTTGTTCGTTGGCAATTTGTGTAGTTATTTTTTTGAAGTTAATAATAAATGCTGAGCAGCAGTATTCCCTACCGCATGAACCTAATCCTCCTACCCTTTTAGCTTCGTCTCTTACTCCTATTTGTCTAAGTTCAATTCTAGTTTTAAACTCAGCTGCTAATTCCTTTACTAATTCTCTAAAGTCAACTCTTCCATCTGCAGTGTAATAGAAATATAATTTCTTTCGATCAAACTGATAGTGAACATCAACTAATTTCATTTCTAAGTTATGTTTATCAATACTTTTTAGGAAGTAGTCTTTAGCAGTATGCTCATCGTTATTATTTTTATTTAATTGCTCAATATCTGTTTCCGTTACTATTCTAAGCACTTTTGGAAGTTCTTCTCCACAAAGACCAAATTTTCTTCTTTTCATTGCTACAATTTCACCGAATTCGATAACTGATGCAATTTCAGTTCCTTCAGGTAATTGGATTAATACAAGCTGATACTTGGTAAGCTGTATTCCATTATCAGTAGAATCTGGGATTTCACAATAGTGTCTTCCAAGATTACCTTTACAATTGACTTCAACGATATTTCTTAAATCGAGTTCAGTGGTTGCAGAAAGATCAATCTCGCACTCTTCACAATCACTTTGTTCATCAATTTCTTTAATGTCATTGATAATTCTATTTTTATAAAGTTCATTATATTTTAAAGAAATGTCTTCATCGGCAGAATCTAATTCACTGCACTTTAGGAAGGAAAAATCTATATCTAACATAAAAAGTTACCTAATTCCGATTGATGCTATTCTAAATATAATGTTAAGAGCTATTATATTCAAGTTGATATTCAAGTCCAATTTATCTTTTAAGTTATTTAAATCAAACACTATTTTGGAAATATCTACATCTTCAAATTTAGTGTTGAACTTTTTAATAGTATCTATGTGATTAGCAAAATGAAATTTCTCTATACCATTTCGATATTTCTCAGCATCATTAAACCAACTGATAAGCAATGTTAATATAATTGGTAGAACATTCTTAGAATTTTTATCTATTTCATCCTGTATTATTCTTAAAGATGTATTATACCATCTGGCCAGTGAATAACGAAGAATATTGATACTTGTCTCAACAAGATCATGAAAACCGTAATTTAATAATTCAAGTGCATTATGAATTGAGCCATTAGCAAATGGAGAAACCTCTTCAGCTATACTTTTTTCAATATTAAATTTCGTGATTAAAATCTCTTCAATAATCTCATTTGAAAGAGAAGTAAATTTTAGCTCCCAGCATCTTGAAATTATTGTAGGGAGTAAAAATTCTTGCTTATGAGTGATTAAAACGAAAATAATTCCTTCGGGCGGCTCTTCAAGACTTTTAAGCAAAGCATTCTGTGCCTCCTTACTCATTAAATGAGCATCTTCAATAATTATCATTCTGTAAAAAAGGTCTGTATAGTTAATTGACAAATTCTTTTTTATATCTCTGATACTATTGATTTTAATATTATTTGCATTATCAATAATAATTTCATGGTAAGGATTATCAGATTTTTCTCGTATTTCTAAAGCAATAACTTCTAAATCATTTGATGATATTTTACTATAAGGAAGATCATCTGAACTCTCCCCTTTTCCTCTTGGTAATGGAATGACATACTTGATGTATGGATCTTCAAGTTTATCTATTTTCTGTTCTATTGATTTATCCGAGTCAGCGTCTACAATAATTGATTTTAATAATTGCTTAGCAGTAAAATGCTGACCAACATTCCTGGGACCAGTAAATAGAAATGCATGTGGAATTTGTTTTGATGAGACAATCTTTTCTAAAATATTTACTACTTTTGATTGACCCTTTATCAGTTTAAGAAACTGATACATAACTAATTGTACTCTTCGTCGTCATCCATAAAGAAGAAATCTTCGTCTGTAGGATAATCTGGCCACACATCTTCTATCGATTCAAATCCCTCTTCGGCATCTTCTAACTCTTCTAAGTTATAGATTAATTCTAAAGGGGCTCCGATTCTCTCGGCATAATCGATTAATTCATCTTTAGTGGCGGGCCATGGAGCATCATCGAGATATGAAGCTAATTCTATGGTCCAAATCATAGAGGCTACTTCCTTATAAATTTCAATAAACTACTTTTTAGCTAAATCAAAAATATTGACGTCGTCAAATATAAAATTTCTTGGGTTTAATGCAATACCATTGTGTCTCACTTCGTAGTGCAAGTGAGGACCAGTCGATAAACTTCCAGAGCTTCCAGTATGAGCGATCAAATCGCCTCTCTTAATCTTCTGACCTTTTTTAACTTTATACTTGCTAAGGTGGCCATATAGTGTTTTATAGCCAAATCCGTGATTAATAATAATGGTTTTGCCAAATCCACCTTTTCTTCCAATAAACTCAACTCTACCACTACCTGGTGCATAAACTGGTGTCCCTAAATTGGAGAGCATATCAACACCATTATGCATTCGTCTAATTTTCAAAATTGGATGAATTCTAATGCCAAATCTATCACCATAATTTCCTTCGCTCGGTTTGAGAGCAGGAATAGCATCATACAATTTTTGATTTTCAACTAATGTAGTTTCTATTTCATTGTAATTATTTTTTTCAAATTCTATTTTTAGCTGTGCTTGACTAATAGAATTTTCTATAGTGGATAAAAGATTTTGAATCTCATCTGTATTTGCAGGATTAACATTCTCAAAAAGACTTCCACCAATACCAATATTTCTTTGATCATCATTGATTGGTTCTAAATTGGTAGCAAGACGAAGATCGTTATTAATAACAGAAATAGAATCAAGCATGTAATTCATATCATTGAATTCAGCTAATGCTGACACAAGCTGCTCTCTAAGTTCTCTATTTTCTGATTGCAATTTTCTTACTTCAGAATTTGGATTTACTATTTCATCAACTGATAAATAAATTCCAAATACAGTAAAGGAAATTACCAAAGAGATTGCAAGCAATACTAAAGTAAACTTTCGATAGTAGTTAGGTATCTCAACAAATTTGAGATTATTTTTCGAGAAATAATAATATTTTTTCATATCAATTCGGTTGCGAAAGTAAGCAATAGCTTCCTTTTTGTCAAGTGATTAATTAAATTTGTTATTATTCAAAATCGTGCTCAAAATAATCGATTATTCTATCGTTTGCCGATTTATTTTCTTTCAATTTCTTTTTTAACTTTTCTGTTAAAACTTTTGCTGCATCGTAATTATAATGTTTAAGTAAATAATTTAGTGCAATTACTTCCGCAACAACTGTAATATTTTTACCAGAAACAATTGGTAATTTAACATATGGTACTTCAACTTCCATTAATGAAATATTTGAATTATCTAAACCTGTTCTTGTATATTCAGCATTTGAATCCCAAATTTCTAAATCAATCACAACTTCAACTCTTTTTTGATACCTGATTGCTCTAACTCCAAACATACTTCGAACATCAATAATTCCAATTCCTCTTATTTCCATAAAGTGACCGGTTAGATCAGTACCGGACCCCATTATGATTCCTTCCCCTTTTTTCGTTAAAATCACAACATCATCTGCAACAAGTCTGTGCCCTCGTTCAACTAAATCGAGGGCAACTTCACTTTTACCAATTCCAGATTTTCCCACAAATAACATACCAACACCATAAACATCAACGAGTGAACCGTGAACAGTAAACCGATATGCGAATTGATCTTCTAAAAAATCACTTAAATAATAGATAAGTTTAGTAGTTGTTAGTTTTGAACCAAAAATTGCAACTTTATGTTTTTTAGCCAATTCCAGCAATTCTTCATAAGG
Source organism: Bacteroidota bacterium (assembly GCA_039714835.1). Classification (GTDB taxonomy): domain Bacteria; phylum Bacteroidota; class Ignavibacteria; order Ignavibacteriales; family Melioribacteraceae; genus SZUA-22. The sequence goes on from JBDLIN010000022.1 coordinate 16,606, forward strand.
TTTTACATCATTTGCTAAAATTATACACGGAATTTTGAATTCAAAAAGTTTAGAAAGAGAATTTGTTCTTTTTGCTTTTGTTAAGTTATTAAGATAGCTTATTTCCGTATTTCCAAAGACTTGTATACGGGTATATGAAAATAATCCCACATATCCAGCTAAAGCAAGTCCTGGACGATGTAAATTTTGCTCTGTTATGCAATTATTAAACCCAATTTTACCTGTAAAAGACTTTAAACCAAAGTTCTTTTTTGCTTGCTCATAGAAATATTTGATCTCAATTTTTTCTTTTCGGCTAATATTTTTTTTGTCAACTTTCATTTTTTATTCGTTTTTCTAATCTTTTTGATTTAACTTTTTTCAATTGGCGTTTTAGTTTGTCTACTCCTTCTGTAACTGATTTTGAAAATTCATCTGATTCTTCACTAACTAGCAATGTTTTACCTGGAACCGATACACTTATTTCTGCAATCTTAATACTATCTTTTGAATGCAGGTAACTTAGTACAACATCAACATCTAAAATATTATCACTAAATTTTTCAAGTGACTTAACTTCTTCATGGATAAATTCCTTAAGTGAATCTTTCGCTTTGAATTTCCTTGATGTGATATTAACGTTCATAACAAGCTCCTTATGCTTTTGGATGAGAAGTTTTATGTGTTTTTTTTAATCTTTCAACACTTACGTGTGTATAGATTTGTGTAGTTTTAAGGTTCTCATGACCTAATATTTCTTTAACTCCCATAAGATCAGCTCCCCTATCGAGCATGTGTGTAGCCGCACTGTGCCTTAAGATATGAGGAGATTTCTTAGAAATATCACTAACTAATGCAAAATATTCTTTTACCATTCTTTGAACATAGCGTGGATATATTCTGTTGCCTCTTGAAGATAGAAAAAGGGAATTATTTTTTGATCTATCTGTTAATTTTGTCATATATAACTTTAACACTTTAATCGATTCTTGACCGAGGGGAACGATTCGCTCTTTTGAGCCTTTCCCAAGAACTTTTAATGTTTCTGATTGGAAATTTATATCTCCGATATTTAAATCGCATAATTCAGATACCCTTATTGCACTTCCATAAAGAAGTTCAAAAATTGCTATCTTTTGGAGACTACTCTCCCCTCTTTCCTCCTTTATTAAATTAATAATTTTCTTGAAAGAGTCAAGTGGTAATGTTTCAGGAATTCCTCTTTTTATTTTTGGATTATTTATTTCTTTTAAAGGATTACTATCTATATAGTCTGATCGTAGTGCAAAATTGAATAAATTTCTTAAAGATGTAAGTTTTCTAGAAATAGTACCTGTAGAATTATTTTTTGTGTTTAATTCAACTATAAATGTTCTGATATGCTTCTGTGTAATCGCTTGAATATCTGATATGTTTTTTTTATTGATGAATTCAACAAATTGATTCAAATCCCTTTTATAGGCTGAAATCGTGTTTTCTGAAGCATTTCTGATGCCCTTAAGTTCAGAGATAAAATTTTTAACTGCAATTTCTAAAGTCACTTAAAATCTTTTTTTTGTTGATAACAAATAATATTGTAATACAACTCTATAATACCAACTTCAATTTCAAAACAGTTGAACGAAATAACAATAGAGATTAGTTGATCTTATCAGATGAATAAAGCGTAACTCTGCTACCCGGTAGTATCTTTGTGTTGTAATCGACCAGAGAAACCAAAATCATCCAATTAATATCTTCATACGTTATCGTTTGATTAGGAAAAAGCAAAATCTGTTCCAATAGTAATTCAATGTCATGAGAATCAAGTAACCCTATATTTTGGAGATGAAGAAGATAGTCATAATATTCAATCCCTACTTTTTCTATTTCTTCCTCATTAAGAAGTCTAAAATTACTATCAGATTCCTTATTCTCATGATCAGTCACATTATTCAAAATTTTATCATAAACCAGACTAAAAGCTGTGCTTACAGTCTGTTTGTCAAATTTGTTCTCATCAGTTATCTTATTATTTACATCTTCTAATGAGTAATTTTTATTCAATCCATCAAGAATTTGTGCTAATACTTCAACAACTTTAGTAGTCATATTCTATTAATAAATTATTATAATGTTTATCAAGATTTTCAGTTAATTTATCTTCTTCAAGTTTCATTATTTTCTTATCAGAGGCTTTTTTATCATCATAGCCCAACAGATGAAGAAATCCGTGGACAATTAGTCTTATTATTTCGCTATCCAAATTTACATTAAAAATAAGTGAATTATCAATAGCTTGATGTACAGAGATAAATATTTCCCCATCAAGGTCTGTATGGCTCCCTGAGTAGTTAAAGGTAATTATATCAGTATCGTAATTATGATTCAAATACGTTTTGTTTATTTCAATCATTTGCTCAGAGGTAACAAAATTAATATTCACTGATTCTATTTTGAAATTTAGATTATCTTTCAATTTTGATACAATTGAATGAATTATTTTTTTATCTATTTTGATATTCTTAGGAGTGGATACAGTAAAATTCTTCAATAAAAATTCCTCTGATGTTCTAAAAGAATATATCTTTTAAATATGAAATTATCAAGACCAAATTTAGGTAGTAAAATTAACTTTCAATCGAATTGAAAGTCAGTTCAGCATACTCTTTGTATCTTTCCGCAGAAGATTTAATATTATCAATTTCTTCAGTAGTAAGGTCTCTAATTATTTTTGCAGGCACTCCTCCTACTAATTTTCCACTAGGGACAGTAAATCCTTGTTTTACAAGTGCACCAGCAGCAACCATAGAATTTGTTTCAACAATTGCACCATCCAGTATAGTGGCACCCATACCGATAAAACATTTATCTTCTAATTTACAGCCATGGAGTGTAACTGAGTGTCCAATTGTAACATAGTTACCAATAGTAAGAGGATATATTTTTGCAGTTACATGCAGCATAGAAAGGTCCTGCACATTCGTCATTTTACCTATTGTAATGTAATTTACATCTCCTCGTACTACAGTATTAAACCAAATACTTGAATCTTTTTCAATTTTTACATCACCAATTATCTTACAACCAGGTGCAAGCAAAACTGATTCATCAATTTCAGGTTTAAGGTCTAAATAATTAAATATTTTATCTGAGTGTGTTTTCATTTAAATTTCTTTTATTGAATTGGTTTTTCAAGAAGACCAATTGCTGTTTGAAACTGAATATCTTCCTCAAGCAGGTTGTAATACCACCCAGAGTTTCCCCACAATTCCCTAGCTATATAGGCTTTTAATCTCTTCAGAATATATTTTTTATCTTTATTAAAATCAGTTTTATTAAATGGCACATTATTCTCTTCAGCGTATTTAGTGAAATCGTTTATATCTTTTTCAATTGTAAATTCTTTATTAAAACGAATAAGATCATCACCATATTGTTCAGTAATGTCATCTTTATATTTATCTAAATAGTTTCTTATGAATTGAAAATATATATTGTTTCTGCTTAACTCAATACTATAATCAGTTACCTCTTTTAATTTGACGGTAGAATCTGGAGATATACCACCATTACTAAACACTATTCTACCAGCATTAGTTAAATATTGCTTCTTAGAGGAATCCGGCTTATTTGATAGACTATCATTATATATTGAGCTATAATATTCTCCCTTCCCATTTGAATAATCTCTTTGAATCGCTCTTCCGGATGGTGTAAAATATCGAGATACTGTTAACCTAATAGCAGAGTTATCATCTAAAAGAAATGGTCTTTGAACCAAACCCTTTCCAAAAGAATTTTCTCCTACAATCCATCCTCTATCCCAATCCTGCACTGCTCCAGCAACAATTTCACTTGCTGATGCACTTCCATGATTAATAAGTACGACTAAAGGATAATCTTCATATTTATAGGTTTTTGATGAATGATATTGCTCATCAAAACGACTAAGTCTGCCTTCTGTATACACAACCAATTTATTCTCATCGAGAAATAGATCTGCCACTGAAACAGCTTGACTTAGAAGTCCACCAGGATTATTACGAAGATCAAGGATTATTTTTTTCATTCCCTTAGATTTCAGTTCATCCATATTTTTGATTAGTTCATCAGTGGTTGTTTCCGCAAATCTTGATAGAGAAAGATATCCTATAGAATCATGATACACAAAGGAAGCGTCAACTGAATATATTGGTATTTTATCTCTTTCTATTTCAAAATTTAATTCTCGGTGATTAACCGGTCTGTAAATAGTCAGATTTACTTTACTCCCCTTTTCCCCTCTCAATGACTTTATAACATCTTTATTCGAGAAACCGATACAACTTTTTTCCTCTATTTGTATAATTTTATCACCGGCAAGAATACCAACTCTATCACTTGGTCCTCCAGTGATCGGAGAAACAACAGTAATTGTATCTTTAATAATTTGAAATTCAATTCCAATCCCCTCAAACTCTCCACGAAATGACTCTTGTGAACTTTTTTGTTCTTCCATTGAAAAGTATGTAGTATGAGGATCCAGTTCATCAAACATTCCTTCAATTGCTGACTCAACCAACTCTTTCGGATTAACTTTATCAACATAGTAATTTGAGGTTATACTCAAGACTTCATTAAATTTATATTCTTGATGGTCAGTAATTTCCTTTTCGAGAAAATCCTCTATTTTTATTCCGATGAACACACCAGCAATTAATACAAGAATAACTATGGGGATATTAATGATTTTATTTTTCATGTTTTACTTAGATTCTTATTGAAAGGAGAAAATTTAGATATACATCATCAAGATCATAATTAAAAACACCTGAATGATCAAGCAATAAATAATTCATGATTATTGAGTAATTCTTAATAGGTTCATATCGTATTTTAAATTGATAACTAAAATATTCTTCAAGTACACCATCTAAAAATATAGCAGACTCACTATCACCTATTCTGTGTCCAACCAAAATATCACCACCATGATTGATGAGGACATTTCCATCATTATCAAGTTCATTAGCTCCATGCTTTGTATACTTGAAATTGAATAAAAGATCAATTCTATTATGAGGTTTATATTTTATCGTAGCTATATATGACTCACTATTTGGCTGTATATTTGAACCAAGTCCAATTTGATAGCTTGTATAGTTGTTATCATGAATTCTATGAGCATAAACATAAGGGTCAATATGAATGTACTGCAGACCTATTGATAGAGGGAATGATTGTGAAAATGGACTTGCTAGGATTGAAAAATCGTAAAGAAATTTATTACCGTACCAATCAGTTCCTAACTTTGAAAAATCTATATCGTCTATAAGAACTAATCCATATAATATAATCCCCTTAAGTGAATTATTTTGGAAATCTAAAAACATCATTGAATTATCTCTATCATAATTAGCATGCTCAGCACTCTTATAAAAATTAAATGGATTGAGGTATGACAGATCCATAGACCGATTTGAATAGACTATCATTTCTCCAAGTCCAACTTTCAAATGTCTTGAGAAGTTAAGTGATAACCGATGATAAGCAAGAAATTTATCTGTAATTGTTCTAATGTTTCCTTGATTTGCATAACTACTATCTGTCATTTGACCAAATAACTTTCCATGGAAAAAAGTAAAGTTAAATATTGAATAATTCAGATTAAATGTGAGATAATCCATAGGTGGTGCATAATTTCCAAGTATTGAGTTTACTGTACCATATCCTATCTTCATTCTATCACGACCAATTTTAAAGCTGGCATAATCAAACTCAGCCATTAAAAAGCCTTCAGTTTCATCAAAGTAGTTATTGTCATCATTATTTGCGTTATATTTATAATTATACCTGAGATTGCTTTTAGTAGAAGTCAGTTCCCTATCTCCAGATTGAATACCATTTGTAGCTCTGAAATAATACCCAAAATTATTTAAAAATGATCCATGCACTTCAGTTCCAAATGTAAATAACAGAGCATTTTTATTTTCTGAGTTTATTTTATCTCTTGCAAAAAGGAATTCACCAGTTCCAACCAAATTTATGAATGCATTAAAATTGGAAGAGTCTTGATAATAATATGTAAATTTTTCTTTTTGACTAAAATGATCTCCAACCTTAAATTTTGGGAAAAGTGATTGATATGAATCTGTCTTAAAGTCAATATCAAAGCTGAACTCAACTATCAAATCATTTAGAATATCTTTATCAATATTACTCAAATCTTTGTGCTTAGTTTGAATAAGTTTAATAAAAGAAACCACTTCCTTTCTTGTCAATGGAAGTTCGAATGGATCATAATCATCAATTATATGGTATGATTGCATCCTCTCCAGAAAATTATAAACTGGATGTTCAGCGTTAACATCTCCCACTTGGCTATAGGTTACTGATACTGTTGTTAATAGAAAAAAGATTATTTTTTTCAATTACCTAACTTCCTCCCATTCAGTTGATAGAGACCTGTTGGTAAAAATAACATAAAGAGCGTTCAATAACCAAGAAGCAAATATTTTTAAATGACCATATTTCCTATACCTTCTAGGAGATTCATACACTGTTATTTTCTTATTAAAAAGAATTTTACCTCTTTTCCTTATCCTTTTGAATAAATCAAAATCTTCTCCGGCAGCCATATTCTCATTATAACCATTATGTTCAAGGAAGATATTACGATGCATTACCTGACATTCTCCCCTACCCATTCCAATCCCTATTATATTTAGTAAGTGAAAATACCAATTATAAAAATTTAGGAAAATCTTGTCAGAGAATTTTCTTTCTGATGGATGGACACATACATTACAAGTCATTGCTGCATAGTCGTTATTTAGAAATGCACTATTTATTTCATCAAAAAATAGTTCAATGGATTCGAAAAGGATATCTCCATTAATAAAAATGAAAACATTACCAGATGCTATCGATGCACCTTTGTTCCTTCCTTCAGAGATATTTTGTTTCCTCTTTTCATTATGAATAATAACCTTGTCAGCATATTGATTCGCTATCACCAGTGTCTTATCTTTACTGCCTCCATCAGATACAATAATTTCATATAAAAACTTAGCTTTACTTTTTTTATCAGCAAGTTGATCCAAAAGTTTCGGCAGAACTTTTTCTTCATTTAATGTCGGTATGATAATACTATATTTCATTAGTAAGCAATTAATAAGAATGAAAGACCATCTTTCGAAAACTTTATACCAGGCATAGGAAAGTGGATATAATTCAGCGTATTTTTAATAAAGTCCCAGAATTCTCCGTGCAAAGGAATTACCTCAGCATCAAAATCGAGTGCAAGATAATAACTCGGAATTATCCCTTCATCATTAGCGTTGTGTCCAACACCAGAAACTGCATATCCTGCTGACAGCATTAAAAACGACGGCCAATGCTCAGCTATACTCTTTGGCAACAGATTTTTCATCCTAAAAGCTAACCACAATTTCTGGCCGTCATAATCATCGGAAATATTGTTGTCGGGTTTTTCTCCATTTCTCATTGCTTCAGATGGGTAGTAACTAGCTCTTAATTGGAAATTATATAGATACGGATAATAATGCTGAGCAACAAAGTAACCGGCTCCAAGAAAATTGGCAATTGCGTCACCTGGACTAAAACCCCATTTGGGTTCACCAGTAGCTTTACTAATTGGAGCAAAACCATCTTTTATTTCAGTATACATCTGAAGACTCAACCCACCAACTGCACCTAACCAAATAGATAATTCAGGATTAACATTTCCAGCCTCAAGACCAGCAGCAAAAAAATGTGACATCACCGCAGCCCCATACATATGCCCAATTTTATCAATTCCAAGTGCATACTCCCAATCATTAACTATATGAAATGAGCCATCAGAATAGTAATTTGAATCTGATTTCCACCAAGTATTATTATAATACTCATTTATTTGATAAATGATAAAACCATAAGTCAGTCCTACACCAGCTAATATTGGGTAATTGATATCTTTTTGAAATGGGTCGAAACTATCCATCTGATATGTGTATTGAAGTTCACGCAAATTGTATAGTGACTTATTATTCATTGAATTGCTTTGAATTGAATCCGGTTGTGCTACTAGACTGGTAGTAACTATAATTACTACAACCAATAATAAAACTACTCTATTTATAGTGGATATCAGCATAAATGTTTTTCTGCAACCGTAAAAAAACCTCAGACTATTTTTCATGTCTCATTTGTGGAAACAGAATTACATCACGAATTGTTGGTTGATTTGTGAGCAGCATAACAAGTCTATCAATACCAACTCCGAGTCCAGCAGTTGGAGGCATCCCGTATTCCATAGCACGAACATAATCCTCATCAATCTGATGCGCTTCATCATCTCCGGCATCTCTTAACTCAGACTGATTTACAAATCTCTCTTTCTGGTCAATAGGATCATTAAGTTCACTGAACGCATTACAGATTTCTCTTCCCAAAACATATCCTTCAAAGCGTTCAACCAAACCAGTTTTATCTCTATGCTTTTTCGCTAAAGGTGAAAGTTCAAGAGGATAATCCACAACGAAAGTAGGTTGAATAATATCAGGTTCAACAACAGCTCCAAATAATTCATCAATAAGTTTTCCTTTGCTTGCTCCATCTTCCAATTCGACGCCGTGCTTTTTCAAATTCTCGATAAGTTCTTTTTCATCAGCAGTAAGAACATCAATTCCAGTTCTTTCTTTTATTGATTCTACCATTGATAGCCGTTCCCAAGGAGCTTTAAAATCTATTTGCTTTCCTTCAATTTCAAATTGAGTAGTTCCAAATACTTTCATACAAGTATTCACAACCATTTCCTCAACAAACTCCATCATCCAGTTATAATCTTTATAAGCGACATAGAGTTCGAGCATAGTAAATTCTGGGTTATGAGTTTTATCAATTCCTTCATTTCTAAAATCCTTAGATATTTCATAAACCCTATCAAAACCACCAACAATTAATCTCTTCAAATATAATTCATCAGCTATTCGCAAGTAGAGATCCATATCCAATGTATTATGATGCGTAACAAAAGGACGGGCAGCGGCACCACCATATAAGGGTTGGAGAATTGGAGTTTCAACTTCAACAAACTCATATCCATCTAAGAAATTTCTAATTGACGTTACAATGGACGATCTTAATTTGAATACTTCTTTAACTTCTGGATTTACAATAAGATCAACATATCTTTGACGGTATCTTAATTCCTTATCAGCAAATTGATCGAAGATTTGTTTATTCCCTTCTTCATCTACCATCTCTTTAGCTATAGGAATTGGTCTTAGTGACTTAGATAATAACTTTAGAGATTTAACGTGAACTGATATTTCACCAGTTCTAGTTTTAAATACATATCCAGTAATACCAATTATATCACCGATATCCATCAGCTTGAATGCTGAATATTCTTCACCGATTTCATCTTTTCTAAGATAGATCTGAATTCGCCCGGTTTTATCTTGTATATGAGTAAAAGATGCTTTCCCCATCCTTCTTATCGCCATTATTCTTCCGGCTAATCTTACATCTTTCTGTTCATACTCTTCAAAATTATCCTTAATATTATGCGAATAATTATCTACATCAAAACTGTATGCATACGGTTCAAATCCTAATGTATTCAGTTCATCTAATTCTTCAAATCTTCTTTTTATTAATTCATTAGTATCAGTAGTTAAGTTCTGTTCCACTCTTACCTCAATAATTTCTTTGTTAAAAATTCTATTTCATTTTCTGTTATAATTCTATATCTGCCAGTAGTCAATCCCTCGGTAGTAAATTTTCCAAAACGCTCTCTGTGTAGTTCCCTTACTCTATAACCAAGACTTGAAAACATATTCTTAACGAAATGATTTCTACCTTCAACGGTTGTGACTTTTACAAGATTAAATTTATTCTCTTCAACGAAAGATATCTTTGTAAATCTACTTTTTCTTCTCTCTAAATAAATGCCACTGAGCATTTTTTCTTTATCTAATTCTGCTAGGTCTTTATCAAGTTTTGCAATATAAACTCTTTCAACTTTGTTAGATGGATGTGTAAGTTTATTGGAGAAATCACCATCGTTTGTTAGTAGCAAAACACCTGTTGTATTATAATCTAATCTTCCAACTGGGAATATCTTTTCTTGTGTGCTAATAAGGTCAACAACGGTTCTTCTTTTCTTTTCATCAGCAGTAGAAGTGATAACTCCTTTTGGTTTATTCAATAAGTAATAGAGCTTATTCTTCGATTTGAGCTTAACATCATCGAAATAAACTATATCATTAAGTGTGTCTACTTTATAAGAAAGATCCTTAATAACTTTGCCATTAACAGTGACTCTGCCTTGCAGAATATACTCTTCCGATTTGCGTCTTGATGCAATACCGCTTTCGGCAAGATATTTATTAATTCTGGTCAATTTCATTATTCAGTTCTTCTCCGCTGTCAATTTCGTTTTCAATTACTTCATCCATCTGATTCATCATTATTTGTCGCTTCTGTTCAAGAAAATCTGCATCTTTCATAATATCTTCAACTTCACGAGGTTTAGGAAGATCAGTAATCTTATTTAATCCAAAGTATATTAAGAATTCATCTGTTGTTACGTATAACAATGGACGTCCAACAGTTTCTGATCTACCTTTAATTGTCACCAATTTTTTCTCGAGAAGTGTGTTTAGCATATAATCTGAATTAACTCCACGAATTGATTCTATCTCTGGTTTTGTTATAGGTTGTTTATAGGCAACGATTGATAATGTTTCCAATGCCGCTTGGCTTAGTCTACGTTTACTGCTTACAGAAGATAGGAAACCAACATACTTCCCATATTCTTGCTTGGTCGCAAATGCAAAACCATTAGCAATTCTAACAATAGAAAATGATTTGTCATCATCTGAAAATTCTTCATTAAGCAGATCAATAGTCTCCTCTACTTCTTTTTGAGAAATGGCTGTATCGTTACCATCAATCTCCTGTATTGCTCTAATGATCTCTTGTGATGTTATTGGATCATCAGATGAAAATATTAATGCTTCAATAATTGATTTATAAATATAATCCATTTTTTAAATTCCGTAGATTACAAAATCATTAAAACCAGAATCTTCCTTAAGACCAATTTTTCCCATTTTAGTCAGTTCTAGCAAAGCTATAAATGTAACCACAATTCTAATTTTTTCATGCATTCCTTTAATTAAATCAAGAAATCCGATCTCTCTCCCAAAGTCAGTTTGATTTAATATATGTTCTATCTGTTCTTCTAAAGTTACATTAAATTTAATTACTTGATGAACGGGTTCCTCTGGTTTTTCTTCAATTGCATGTTTAAATGCTTTAATTAAATCATATACTGAAATATTTTTCAAAAGTGTGTCAAGCTCTTGAGGATTTTCTTTTTTGTCCGCTGTAAAATTTCCTCTAAATTTCTTTCTTCTCTGTTGAGATTCAAATAGAGATAACTCATCAGACATTTCTTTAAATCGCTTATATTCAAGTAGAGCATTCACAAGATCCATTCGAGGATCTATCTCATCTCCTTTATCGTCAACTTCCTTTGGAAGTAGCATTCTCGCCTTTATCTGCATTAACGTTGAAGCCATTAAAATGAAATCACCAGCAGTCTCGAGATCCAGTTGTTCCATCAAATGGAAGTATTCCATGAATTCTTTTGTTATGTAAGAGATTGGGATATCATAAATATCTAGTTCATCTCTTTTAATAAAGAAAAGAAGTAAATCTAAAGGGCCTTCAAAAGTATCTAACTGAATTTTATACATATACTAGATTCTTGTTGCTGGATACTGGATATA
>JBDLIN010000023.1:0-27326 GCA_039714835.1 Bacteroidota bacterium
TTGGGATGGAAGGAATCTCCTTAGGCAGCATTGATAGCTGCAATTCTCGTGCTTCATCAAGTTCTTTCTTTTTTAAGTTATACTCAGTTTCCAAAACTCGTCTTTCAGCTTCCGTTGCTTTTGCCTGAAGTTCTGCAGTTTCTGCTCTATGTTCAATTTCTTGAAATTTCATTCTCTCTTTTGCTTTTGCAAGCAATCTTCTTTTTTGAAAACGATCAAACCACAAGATGATACCGACAAATACAACCCCATATCCGATATATGCCCAAACGGTCATCCACCAAGGAGGATTAATTATTATAGAAATTGATTTTCCAGGGTCATTCCAGATCCCCTCACTATTTGAACCTTTAAATTTAAATGTGTATTCTCCCGGATCTAAATTAGTATAGGTAGCAATCCTATTGTTATCATAAATCCAGTCTTCTTCATAACCTTCCAGTTTGTGCGCATATTTGTTTTTCTTTGGATTTGAAAAATGGAGCGCTGCAAATTCAAAACTTAAATCATTCTGTGTATGGTCAAGTGTTAGGTTATCCAAATCCATTATGGAGGTTTGAACCAATGATCCTTCTCCCATTTTAGCTGCTGATGAATTTGAGATTTTTAAGTCAGTAAAAATTAATTTGGGAGGATCGCTGATAGATTTTTCAGAAGTGAATTCTATAAATCCATTATTACCGCCAAAATAATATTTCTTGTTATTTGTTTTCAATGCCACTAAAGAAGTAAAATCACTCACCCCTAAACCGTCCTCTAAACCATGGTTTACAAAAGTTGGTTTTTCGTTATTAATATCTATCATTTTTGATAAGCCATTACGTGTACTTAGCCAGAACTCATTATCATCTCCAGGTAAAATTGAATATATATGGTTTACTGGCAGTCCATCTTTTTCAGTGAAGGTTTTAAATGTTTCTTTAAATGGATCAAATTCAGTTAGTCCGCGATTTGTAGCTAACCAAAGGGTTCCCTCATTGTTCTCATAAATATCATTAATGCTAATATTACTTTTTGGTTTTTTCTTTCCATTATCAAGCAAATAAGTTTTAACACTGTTTTTAGTGATGTTAATTTTATGTAAACCATATTGCCATGTACCTACCCATACAATATTATTTTTACTCAAATGTATGGCACTTATATTGTTCCCTCTAACAAATAGTTCCTTTTTAACGTCAATAAGATGTTTTATAATATTCTCAAGTTCATTTTGGTCATCAATTCTAAATATTCTAATACCCCAGAATTCCGGTTCAACTGGCAGACCCATATTCCAATTACTGTATGAATGACTATCATCAGATTTATATTTAAGGGAGTAATTACCCGGATTAAGTTTAAGAGTTTCTATTTTAACTCTATTCTTTATAGCACCTCCAATATGATAAGTAGAATCCAATTTATCTGAACTCCATAGTATATTTTGTTTACTATTCTCAATCCAGCCATAATCAAACATTGAATTATCCCTAAGCCCTCCTTCTCCTGCAGTAACTAAAAGATAATTCCCTGGATTTTCAACTTCGAACCTGGCTGATAAGTTTTGTGAATCTCCAACCTTAATTATCTTAGCCTTATCTAGTTCTAAACGAATTTTATTTTTTATCATATCGATTAGTTCTTGCGGATAAGTATCATATACTCTATTAAGTCTAAAAAAAGCATTTGTTTGCATATCAAAATAATTCAAACCTCCGCTATATGTTCCAATCCATAAATTGCCAGATGGTTCTTGACGTATAACTCTAACGCGACCATCTGAAATACTATTATTTTTCTTAAAATCTGGCACAAATCTTTGAACAACTTTTCTTTGCGGATTCATTTTTAATAGTCCATCGCCCCAAGTGCCGAGCCATAGTGAACCATCTCCTTCTTCAAGAATTGATCTAATTGAACCTCCAGTTGCATCTTTTATAAATTTAATTGGAATTATTGAAAGGGTATGTGTTTTTGTATCAAACAAATTTAAACCACCGCCACGAGTTCCAACATAAATATTTCCCGGAGATGCTTTTGATTCTAGAAGACTTAATATATTAGAGTTACTAATGCTTTTTTTATTATTTTCTTCATGAGCATAGTGCGCAAATATTTTTTTATTTGGATCATACTTAATTAACCCTTCTCTAAATGTTCCTATCCATAAAACACCAGACTTGTCCCACAAACTCCTTGATAGAACTAAATCCGATTTACCATCATCTGAATATTTTTGTCCGGATAATTCAACTCTACTAAAGGTATCTGAAATTCCTTCAAATTTTAGTAATCCATTAAAATTATTCATTATCCAAATGTTACCAAATCGATCTTGTGTAATAGAATTATAATCATTATTAAGATTATCATCATCCGAAGTGTAGCGTTGGATTGTTCGAAATTCCTTTTGGGCAGGATTGTATTTATGGATTCCTCCTCTTGAGGTTATCCAAATGACACCTGTAGAATCTGAATACAAATCAGTAATAAAACTTTCACGATATGTGAAATCATCAATTTTATCATCATGAATAATTTCAGACTGTTTAAAAACATTTTCATTTTCATCATACCACATCAGGCCATATCTTATTGAGGCAATCCACATTTTTCCGTTTATATCTTCCATCACTTTTGTAACATGCGCAGGACTACGAATTGTTCTGCTCGAATCTACAACGAATTTCTGTTCATCCCATGTGTCATTTCCTTTATTATATTTTAGAATATGTTTTTGTTCAACAGTTGCCCAGAGATTCTTTTTGCTATCAATATATATTGCAACTGAACCGTAATATTCACCATAAAAATCATAATTCTTAAATTTATTTTCAGCACGAATGTATTTTGATACTCCTTCCCCAGTCGCAATCCAAAGATTTTTTTCTTCATCTTCAACTGTCCACCAAATAACGTTTGAGTTAATACTTTCTGGATTTTCCGGATCATTTTTGAAAACTTTAAAATCATATCCATCATATAGATTAAGTCCGTTTTCTGTCCCAATCCATAACAGTCCATAACTATCTTGAAATATATGAAACACCTTGTTACTTGAAAGACCATCGCTTATATCTATTCTTTCAACTGGTAATGGTTGAGCAAGTAATAATGATGCAGCTAAAAGAAATACTACTGTAAATAGGAAAGTATATTTGTTCATTTTAGTAATAATTTGTTGTTAAAAATATTTTTTAATTAAAAGATTCTTAAACATAAATGTTAAAAAGATTGTGAAAACCAATTCAATTCTACCCATTCCCGAGAGTCATTCACTCAACCTTATCCAAAAATTTGGCTCACGAAGTCGCAACTACATATTTGAATATATTCTGTTTAATAAGAATAGCACCATCATTGAGACGGAATCCATCAACCGCATCGTGTACTACTGATTTCAAATGTTCTTCACTCATAACCTGCAGCACACCCTGGAAAGGTCCGGCAGCGACATTAGCGCGCCAAAAAGTTTCAAAGTCGGGATAGTTAAATGAGCAATTGGTTTCACCGCTTTCTACTACACTCAGTCCCGCCTCTTCAAACAGTTCTTCTAACTTACCCGGTGCAGAAAGTTCGAAAGGTCCGCCGCCGGAAGGCGGTTCCGTCATTGCATCGCGCACTGCTTTAAAGATTGTCCGGAATTCTACATTCTCAGGTGGACCAAACAATCCAGCCACAATTCGACCCTCTTGGGTACAAACCCTGCCCAGTTCACGTAATGCAGCAATCCGATCTTCTGAGTACTGTATGCAATTAGCAGCAAATACTGTATCAAATAAATCATCATCAAATGGTAGATTTTCAATGTCCCCTACATGGAAGACTCCATTAGAAACACGCTCACGTGCGTATGTAATCAACCCTTCAGCTGCATCAAGTCCACTGACCTTTGCTCCACGTTTTGCTGCCAACACACTCGCCCCACCACCACCACAGCCTACATCGAGGAAGCGTGTTCCCGGCCCAACCCTAGCTATATTCAGCATGGCATCCCATAGCGGTCTATGCATCGGTTCCTGAATTTCAGCCCAGCCCTGCGGTGCTTTTCCCCATAGTTCGCCTTGTATTTTGGAAGTTCCCATAAATTGTTTTCCTTTATTATAGATTTTATCTATTATAAACTGATATTTCATTAACCCTATTACCAAACAACTCGGTTTACTGACTTTATTCACTCTTGGATATACTCACGAGTTCTATCTCATGGTCAAGTTCAAAAAGGTCAGTAAACCGTACATCTAATTACTATAATTTATTTAGCCTTGTTGTTTTTTTTCACAAATGCCATCATTTCATCCCACTTTTTTTTGAATTCATCGAAAGGAACATTATATCCATTAGCGACCGTGCTCCAATATCGTGTATTTGCTGCATTTGCAACTGCCTCTTTAATCTCTGCATCTGTCGCACCATACATTTTTGCCTGTGTTGTATGCGCATAGACACAAAAAGAGCATGGGATCTGTGAAGCGACTCCAAGTGAGATAAGCTGTGCATATTTAGCTGGAATAGCAGCGTTCGGATTGCCATTATTTTTATACAATTCCCATCCGCTGGCTACCAAATGATCTGGAAGACCTTTAAATATTCCTGGAACAGCGCCGAATGCAGCTATCATTTCAGCTTCAGCTTTTTTAATTGCATCAGTATGGCTCTCTTGGGCAGATAGAGATGTTGAGAGAATAAAGACAGCAAAAGATACTGTGATGGCACTTCTTGTAAGTCTCATTAATCTATTCATAATATTACTCCTATATTGATTATTTATTTCATAATTATTTAGATTAATAATTATGTGTGATCTAAATTTTCATTTAAATAAATGTTGTTTTTTACCAATCTATACTTTGAATAAAAGTACGAGCAAAACAATTTAATTTTTAAATATTCTTATCCTTTCTAAAGTATATTTGTATTTTCATTTGCTCCCAGCTTATTATAAACAGCTAGGGAGTTATGCTGGTGCGGAAGTGGTATTTTTAATCAACGATTTAAGATCTGCGTGTTCCTCGGGGTATCTGTAAACATTGCAATAACGACATTCCTCGTTTTTGCATTCTTTTTCTTTTTTTGATGCTTCCCAGCACGGAACAGAAATTGAGTAATAGGCATCACATTTTTTTCTTGCTTCTAATGAACATGGGTGAATTGACCAGCAAGGGATTAATGAATACAGAGCTTTTATCCCTGCGATATTCAGCCCCATTTGTAATAACTGATTTTTAATACATTTCAAACGCATGATATCAACTTGAGAAAAGAGATGCCGCTTTGTAGTAGTAGTGTGGGGTATGATTAAACCGTTATCAATATATTGGCGAATGGAATGGACGGAGATTTGCGATAGTCTTGAAGCAGTGCCCAGAGAATAAACTGGCTCGGTGTTACTTACAACGTTATTTCCAATTGATTGATTCATTTCTTGTCCTCAGAGAATTATGAAACAATTAAAAACCAATTTATAATAAGATCATAAACAGAATCGTGAACAACATATAATCTGTATTGTATGATACGGAAAATCTTACATTAATGCAACCTAATGTCTTATTAAAAAATCTTTGAATAATTAAATTTCACTTATTGAGTAGTTGATTGTTGTTAACGGATTAAAAAGATTTGGTTAAGTTCTTTATGGTTTGTAATTAACCTACAACCCCATAGTTATTCTAAAAATAACATAGGGGTTAAACTAAAGGGATGCTAATAGATAGCTTGATCAAGATTTTTTCTTCTTGGGTTTAAAACCAATTCTATGAAACGGATTTACAACACTTGTAGCGACATTCCTGGCGTGCCCAGAAATCCTTTTCAACGCCCTTATATATATAGCTAATGCAACAGCACTTCCGCTTGGAAGAGAAGTATCTTCTCCTCTAATTAAAGAAGCAATTTTTTCATCGCATGACTTAGCAACCCATTTATATTCTTTTAATAGCTGAAAAGCCGCGTCTTCGTCAGAATTTTTAAAACAATCCACGGTACGATTCAAACTATCAACAACTGCGTTTTCAAGCTTGAACAAATTATCTTCAAAATCACCTGCATGCAGCTTTTCTTTATGATTCTGAGCAATCTCAACAATATTTTTTGTAAAATCCCCGATTCTTTCAATATCAATTACAATGCTTACCAGAACCATTCCGGAAACAAGTTCATCAGTACCTGCCATAAGCAAATGATTGAGAACGTCTTTACGAACGTCTCGCTGATATTTATTCACCTCAGAATCCTGGTCGTTGATATCATATTTGGCAAAATTAGTGTCGGTTTCCCTTAATGCCTCTCTTGCTTCTGAAAACATCAATTTAGTTAGATCCAGCATTTCATAAGATCTTTCGAAGGCTCTGTTCATATATGAATCTGATTGAAAAACAGCTAATATTTCTTTGATCATTTTTTACCTCAATTTGAAATAGATATTACTAATAACGGTATTATAAAAAACAGAATTACAACATAGGCAACCGGTATAAGTTTACTTCTTGTTGAATACTCTGCAAACATTTCAGCCATTTTTATTGGAATTGCTCTGAATGGCCACCAAAAAACAATTCCAGCAATATTAAAAAGGAGATGGGAAAATGCAACAGTAATTGCGGCAATATTTCCTGTAATCAGTGCTGCCAACATTGCAGTTACTGTAGTCCCAATATTTGAGCCAAGTGTATAAGGAAAAATTTGTGCCAGTGTTAACAATCCAGCACCAGCCATTGGTACTACAAGTGACGTTGTAATGGAACTACTCTGCACCAAAATTGTAAGCACGATTCCAACCATCATTGCACGTCCGGCAGTTTTGAAAAGGAACTTATCGAACCAAGCTTTTGCTTTAGACACAACAAGAACTTTCAGCGAATCTGTCATATATTTTAATGCTATAAATAACAGTATTAATGCAGTTATTAAAGCAGCCCATTTGTACAGTGCTCCACTTCCAAGCATTACTTCAAGTTGGTGAATGTAATATTGTGCTACTGGCTTTGTAAGTGCTTTAACTGGACTTAAGAAATTTAACCCACCCACATTTTGAAATGTATTTGCCAGACTACTTGCAGCAATACCAAGAAAATTTGTAGCAATCTGTAATGGGAGAAGAACTATTACAGATAAGTAATTAAAAAAGTCATGAACAGTTGCAGCTGCAAATGCTCGTTTAAATTCGTTACTTCTGTTTATTTGTGGAAGGGAAGCAATTGTATTGGTAATTGAGGTTCCAATATTCGCACCCATTATTATAGGAATTGAGTTGCCTATTAATTCAGTTATTTCTCCTTGAGTTGTTTCTGGCGTAATAGCACTTGCCACCATTCCGACAACTATTGATGTTGTTGATGAGGATGACTGAATAATTGATGTTGCTAAAATTCCAATGAATAAACCTACAAACGGATTTGCAGTTGTTTGAATAAGAGTTTTGGCCATATCTTTACCAAACAACTTCATTGAGCCACCCATCAACTGAAGACTTAGAAAGAATAGGTATAGGAAAAAGATTAATTTAATAGATGCTATTAAATTTGGATATTTATTTACAAAATCTTTAATGTTCAGCATATAGTTTGTTGATAAAGGTTAGCTGATTTAGGAGCAATTTTTTTCATTAATTAAAACTTAACATTAAGTTCATATTTGAACAGTTAAATTTAGTAATAATCAAGTTTGAATTACAATAAAAAAGATACGGAAACTCATTTAAGGCGATTTATTTTTACTCTAATAATAGATCACTTAATAAATTGGTACGAATAAAGCACACATTCTTGAGACACTCTCATCTATTTCTCAAATTCATCTTCTACAAATCTCCAATATAATTTTATTAAATTTACTTGATATAATTTTTATAAAAAGACACTTTGTAAAATTTAACTATGCCAAGCAACACAATAGCTACTACAGAAAAAGCAATCTGCTACCACTGTGGATTGGAATGTCCTACAGATGATATCCGAATCAACGACAAGTTTTTCTGCTGTAATGGATGTAAAACAGTATATGAAATGCTGGATTCAAATGATCTATGTAATTACTACTCACTTGAGGAAACTCCTGGTATCAGTAAATTAAATGAGGTTAAAAGGAATTTTGATTTTCTTGATGACAGTGACTTAAAAAACAAATTAATTGATTTTACAGATGGCAAAGTCACAACAATAACCTTTGATATTCCACAAATGCATTGCAGTTCATGTGTTTGGATATTGGAAAACCTTTATAAGTTCAATAAAGGAATTACGTTTTCGGAAGTCGATTTTCTAAAGAAAACGCTTTCAGTAAAATTTATCGAAGAAAAAACATCACTCCAAAAAATAGTAGAGCTGCTTGATTCACTCGGTTATTTACCTAATTTTAATCTCGATGAAAAGAAAGAAGATAAAGTTAAGGAGGAATATAAAAAGCTCTACTATAAAATTGGTATTGCCGGTTTTAGTTTTGGTAATGTGATGCTGTTAAGCTTTCCAGACTATTTATCGTTTACTGACAAAGTTACAATGGAAATGCAAAACACATTCAATTGGATCAGCATCTTTTTATCACTACCGGTGTTCTTGTATAGTGCAAGCGAATATTACATATCTGCTTTTAAAGGGTTAAAAAATAAAATCGTAAATATTGATGTTCCCATCACACTTGGAATTTTTGTGCTTTTTTTTAGAAGCCTTTATGAAATATTTGTTATCGGCAGTGTTGGATATTTGGATTCGATGACAGCGCTTGTCTTCTTGCTATTGACAGGTAAGATATTTCAAAACAAAACGTACGAAGCAATGAATTTTGAAAGGAATTATAAATCGTACTTCCCAATAGCAGTTTCGATTATGAAAGAGGGAAAAGAAACTACTATTCCAGTTGATAAATTAGAGGTAGGGCAAAGAATAGTGGTTAAAAACAATGAACTGATTCCGGCAGATTCCATTTTAATAAGTGAACGAGCTAACATTGATTACAGTTTTGTAACAGGGGAATCACAGCCCGTTGAGGTTATAAACGGAGAAATGATTTATGCCGGCGGAAAGGAGATTGGAGAAGCAATTGAAGTTGAAACAGTAAAGGAAGTATCTCAAAGTTATTTAACACAATTGTGGAACAGCAAAGCTTTTGATAAAAAATATGAAAGCAAAATTGACACCACAGTAAACTTTGTAAGTAAATATTTCACTGCAATTATTCTTACAATTGCTTCATCTGCCTTTATTTATTGGGTATCAACCGATTTAAAGTTAGCATTCAATGCTTTTACAGCAGTATTAATTATTGCATGTCCTTGTGCCCTAGCTCTTTCAACTCCATTTACACTTGGTAATACACAAAGAATCTTCGGAAGAAATAAGTTTTATGTGAAAAATACGACCGTGATTGAAAAGTTGTCTAACATTACCTCAATTGTTTTTGATAAGACCGGAACAATAACTGAAACTGCTAAGGCAAATATTCAGTTTGTCGGAAATGAAATCTCTTTAGAAGAACAAAGTATGATAAAAACACTTGTCAGAAACTCTTCA
This sequence comes from Bacteroidota bacterium, assembly GCA_039714835.1. Lineage (GTDB taxonomy): Bacteria > Bacteroidota > Ignavibacteria > Ignavibacteriales > Melioribacteraceae > SZUA-22. The sequence goes on from JBDLIN010000023.1 coordinate 9,492, forward strand.
CACCCTCTTAGTTTAAGAATTGCAAGTCTTTTAAGACTCGGGTCAAAACAAAAACTTGACAGTTATGAAGAGGTAAGCGGTCAGGGTATTCAGGGTTTGATTAATAATCGCATAGTGAAAATTGGTTCTCACTCATTTACATCCGGTACATTATATAAAAGCAATAATTCAGATACTAGTACTAAGGTTCATATCTCAATTGATGACAGACAATTAGGCTACTATCAAATAAAAAATGTTTATAGAGGGGGGCTAAAAAAGATAGTCGATTCTCTTAAAGAAAAATACAAACTTTTTATTCTCTCTGGAGATAATGCAGGGGAAAAAGACAATCTGCTGGAGTTTTTCCCTGATGCTGATCATTTATATTTCAATCAATCTCCACATGACAAGTTAAATTTCATTGAAAATCTTAATAAAAAAGAAAAAATATTGATGATAGGAGATGGGCTAAATGACGCAGGTGCATTAGTTAAAAGTGATGTCGGAATCTCGATCTCAGAAGATATTAATAATTTTTCTCCTGCTTGTGATGGAATATTGGACGCAAAGTCCTTTAAATATTTAAAAGATTTTATTAGATTCTCTATCACAAGTAAGAAAATTATTATTACAAGTTTTATTATTTCGTTTATTTACAATTTGGTTGGCATTAGTTTCGCAATTCAAGGGACATTATCTCCTGTTATTTCTGCTATTCTAATGCCAATTAGCTCAATATCAATAGTGGTATTTACAACAGTGTCTACAAATATGATTGCTAAAAAAAGGGGATTTCTGTAATGTCGGCGATGTTGATATTAATCGGATTTTCCTTATCTGTTGCAATAATATTTTTAATTGCTTTTTTGTGGGCAGTTAAAAGCGGGCAGTATAAAGACAGATATACTCCCTCAATACGAATGTTATTTGATGATAAAAAAAATAATGATACCAACAGCAATAATCACATTAATATAAATAGATCTAATCAATAACAATACAGGAGCACCTAGTATGAATATTGAAAAATTCAGTTATGATAACCAAATAGTTCGGTTATTCATACTTGCTACGGTTATTTGGGGAATTGTAGGCATGACGGTGGGTGTATTAATAGCATTTCAAATTTATCTGCCATGGTTGAATTTTGATTTGCAATACACCACATTTGGTAGAATGAGACCATTGCATACCAATGCAGTTATCTTTGCATTTGTTGGTAATGCAATTTTTGCTGGAGTCTACTATTCTTTACAAAGATTAACCAAAGCCCGTATGTTCAGTGATGTGCTGAGTAAAATCAACTTTTGGGGATGGCAATTAATAATTGTAGCTGTTGCAATTACTTATACGCTTGGAATTACAACCTCTAAAGAATATGCTGAAGCCGAATGGCCAATCGATATAATGATTGCACTAGTTTGGGTTGCATTCGGTGTTAATATGATCGGCACACTGATGAAACGGCGAGAAAAGCATATGTATGTTGCGATATGGTTTTACATCGCAACTTTTGTTACAGTTGCCGTTCTTCATATTGTAAATTCATTTGAACTGCCGGTATCCCTTTTCAAAAGTTACTCTGTTTTTGCCGGTGTTCAGGACGCACTTGTGGAATGGTGGTATGGTCATAATGCTGTTGCATTCTTTTTAACTACACCTTATTTGGGATTGATGTATTACTATCTGCCTAAGGCAGCAAACAGACCTGTATATTCATACCGGTTATCAATACTTCACTTTTGGTCATTAATATTTCTCTATATCTGGGCTGGTCCTCACCATTTACTTTATTCAGCATTACCAAATTGGGCACAATCATTGGGAACCGTTTTCTCGATAATGCTTATTGCGCCATCTTGGGGAGGCATGCTAAATGGCCTGTTAACTTTAAGAGGTGCATGGGATAGAGTAAGAGATGACGCAGTATTAAAATTCTATGTAGTTGCCGTAACGGCTTATGGAATGTCAACATTTGAAGGCCCAATGCTGTCATTAAAAAATGTGAACGCTTTGGCGCATTTTACCGATTGGATTCCTGCTCATGTGCACATAGGTACTTTAGGTTGGAATGGACTGCTGACTTTTGGAATGCTCTATTGGTTGGTTCCTAAAATGTGGAACACAAAACTTTTCTCTAATAAATTAGCAACTGCACATTTCTGGATCGCTACTCTTGGAATGGTTGTTTGGGTTGTTCCAATGTATTGGTCTGGCTTAACCCAGTCATTGATGTGGAAAGAGTTTACTCCGTTAGGTGTATTGCAGTATCCCAACTTCTTAGAGACGGTATTGCAAATTGTTCCGATGTATATCATTCGCTCAATAGGCGGGTCATTATATTTAACGGGTGCAATAGTAATGATCTACAATTTAGTTAAAACGGCTAAACAGGGTAGTTTCACTGCAAATGAAGATACAGAAGCACCTGCAATGGAAAAAGCTGGTGGAGATAATAAAAAATCTCATCGTTGGATTGAAAAGCGACCAATACAATTTGCAATTGTTTCAACAGTTGTAATTTTAATTGGCGGTCTTGTTGAGTTTATTCCAACATGGTTGATAAAATCAAACATTCCAACTATTGAAAGTGTTAAGCCATACACACCATTAGAATTAGAAGGGAGAGATCTTTATATACGTGAATCATGTAACTCATGTCATTCACAACTAGTAAGACCGTTCCGCTCCGAAACAGAAAGATATGGTGAATATTCGAAAGCGGGTGAATTTGTGTATGATCATCCATTCCTCTGGGGTTCAAAACGAACCGGACCCGATCTTCATAGAATAGGAGGTAAATATTCCAATATGTGGCATTACCTCCACATGCAAGACCCAAGACAGATGTCGCCGGGGTCCCTCATGCCAAAATATTCTTGGTTGATAGAGCAGCAATTGGATACAGACATAATTTCTACTAAAATAAATGCTATGAGATCACTAGGTGTTCCATACGAAGAAGGTTATGAGAATGAAGCTCTAAATGATCTACAGTTGCAAGCACAAGAGATTGCAGATGACCTATTGGAAAGCGGAATTATTGTTGAACCCGATAGAGAAATAATTGCTTTAATTGCATATCTACAAAGGCTTGGAACAGATATAAAAGTTAAACAAGCTGAAAACGAGTAGGGGGATAATATGTTTTCAAAATATTTGACCGCTATTGAGAATGTTTCTGTTTTTCCAATTATTGGATTGTTAGTTTTCTTTCCAATTTTTGTCGGGATTGTTTTCTGGGTTATTAAGAAAGATAAACCTTATATGGAAAAATTAGCGAACATTCCTTTTCAAGAAAATGATCAAGTAACAATAAATGAAGAGAATAAAAATGAAAAATAAAGGAAAATTAAATTTTATCTCGGTTTTATCGCTTCTACTTATTTTCAGCACAACATTATTTGCAGAAACCGGAACCGATGATGGTGATACCGGATCTGTGTTGAAAATTATTATTGCTATTACTGCATTTCTAATTGCATTCGTATTGTGGTTAGTTTTAGTGTATGCCGAGAGCAACGATACAAAAGGAGAAAAAGTAGTAACTCCATTCAAGAATTTTATTCACTCTTTAACTCAGTCTGTTTCTATTCAGCAAGAAGATGATATAATGTTAGATCACGACTTTGATGGAATTAGAGAACTTGATAACAAGATTCCCCCTTGGTGGAATGCTCTATTTTATGGAGCAATTATCTTCGCAGTTATTTATATGATTGACTATCATGTTCTCGGGGATGGTAATGTGCAGGAAAATGAATATAAACAAGAAATGCAGGCTGCAGCATTAGAATTAGAACTGCTTACAAAAAGCGGTGCAATGATTACCGAAGAAACAGTTACAGTACAAACAGACGCACCAGCTTTAGCTTCCGGAAAAGATATTTATATTAAAAACTGTGCAGCATGTCATGGACAGCTCGGCGAAGGATTGGTTGGGCCAAACTTTACTGATGAGTATTGGGTTCATGGCGGTAGTATTAAAAACATATTTCACACTATAGCGGAGGGAGTTCCTGCAAAAGGAATGATAAGTTGGAAATCACAGCTTAGTCCCAATCAGATACAAGAAGTTGGAAGCTTTATTCTTACTCTTCAAGGAACAGATCCGCCTAACCAAAAAGCTGCAGAAGGTGAAAAGTGGATTGATGAAGAAAATACTGATGAAGGTGTATAAGAATTAATTTGTTTGAATTTAACCCTCAAGAGTTTTTATTCTTGAGGGTTTTTTTTATTTTAGCTTCTAAACAATTAATAATATATGTTGTCTGAATAATTTGTGAGCCATATATGGAAACCCAAGAAAAACCAAAAATGGATGAATCATATCGAGATTCAATAGCAACAGTAACTGAAAAAGGTGAACGGATTTGGATTTTTCCCAAAAAGCCAAGTGGAAAGTTTTACAATGCTCGAACCCTGTTATCTATTATATTATTAGTCCTTTTATATGGACTTCCTTTTGTCAAAGTCAATGGTAATCCACTTATACTTCTAAATATCTTAGAAAGAAAACTTATCCTATTTGGAATACCCTTCGGACCTCACGATTTTCACATTTTCGTTATTGCTATGATAATAGTGGTAATTTCAACATTTCTGTTTACCGTAGTTTACGGCAGACTTTTTTGTGGTTGGATTTGTCCGCAGACAATTTTTATGGAGATGGTTTATAGAAAAATTGAATACTGGATTGAAGGTGATGCAAATAAACAACGTGCATTAGACAAGATGGAGTGGAATGGTGAGAAGATTACCAAGAAAACCATCAAACATACTATCTTTGGTCTTATAGCTTTTATTACTGGGAATACGTTTCTTGCTTATGTAATAGGAGTTGATGAACTGTTTAAAATAATAACAGATCCTCCTTCACAGCATATTACCGGACTGATAGCAATGCTCATTTTTTCGGGGATATTTTATTTTGTGTTTGCTTACTTCAGAGAACAGGCTTGTATTATGGTTTGTCCATACGGCAGACTCCAAGGTGTAATGCTGGATGAAAATTCTGTAGTGATTTCCTATGATTATTTAAGAGGTGAACCAAGAGGTGTTCAGAAGAAAGATGAATCTAATAATTTAGGTGACTGCATTGACTGTAAACAGTGTGTTCACGTTTGTCCAACAGGTATTGACATTCGTAATGGAACACAGTTAGAATGTGTAAACTGTACAGCCTGCATTGACGCCTGTGATGCAATTATGGATAAGGTTGATAAGCCACGCGGATTAATTAGATATGCATCTAAAAATGAAATTGAAAAGGGAATACGTTCACTCCTTACTCCACGGTCAATTGGTTATACTGTTGTATTGATAATCCTGTTTACGGTAATGGGATTTATGATTTCATCAAGAAGTAATTTCGAATTATCAATTCTACGGACCCCCGGTATGTTGTATCAACAATATGACAGTCTGCACATAAGTAATCTATATGACTTTGTGCTAACAAACAAAACATTTAAAGAGACTCCTGCAAAAATGGAATTACAGGGAGTTGAAGGAGAAATAAAAATTATTGGAAGTGATCTTATAGCAAAACCACAGGATGTAATAGAAGCGAAGTTTATGGTTATAATTGCCGAAGATAATATTAAACAATTAAATACACCTATAAATATTGTTATAAAATCTGGTGATGAAGAAATTGATAAAATTAAAACAACATTTTTAGGAAAAATAGAAAAGTTCAGAAAGAAAAAATGAAAAAATTTAACTGGGGAACAGGAATTACAATTGTAATAATCTTATTCTTAATAATATCTATAGGGCAAGTATTAGTTATACACTACTTGGTTGATTATGACCTTGTTGTTGAAGAGTACTATGAAGAAGAAATTAAGTATCAAGATCAAATTGATAAATTGGAGAGAACCAAGAATTTACCAGAACAATTACAGATAAAGTTGGTTAACAAAGTAATTGAGTTTACTTTCCCATCAATTTTCGAATCTGAGTCAATTACAGGAGCCATCAATTTTTATAAGCCTTCTGATGACCTTCTTGACAAAGTTCAGACAATTAAGTTGAACAAAGAGAATAAAACATTTACTGATACAAAGCAATTAACAACAGGATTATGGCGAGTAAAAGTAGAATGGAATGTTGATACAATCAAATATTATAATGAAGAATCTTTTATGGTGCCTTAATGGAAATATGGACCGGTTTTGTTATTGGATTTTTAGGAAGCTTTCACTGTGTCGGGATGTGCGGACCAATTGCACTTGCACTTCCAATTGGTAACACTTCAAACTTTCAATTAATTCTTGGTAGAATTCTTTATAACATTGGAAGAAGCTTAACCTATGCATTGTTTGGCGCTGTATTCGGTTTGTTTGGTCAAGGCATTGAGCTTGCAGGACTGCAAATGTATGCATCAATTGCTTTGGGTGTTTCAATTCTTCTATATTACGTATTCCCTAGTAAATACAAAGGTAAATTAGCATTAACTAAACCTTACCAAATCGCTAGTGACTTTGTTAAGCTAGGATTTAACCGTTTAACAAAAACCGGCTCACCTCAAGCACTCTTTGTATTTGGAATTATAAACGGTTTTCTACCTTGTGGATTTGTTTATGTAGCTCTTGCCGGAGCTATTACAACAGGCGGTGCTCTGTCTGGTGCATTATATATGGCTCTATTCGGTTTAGGCACGGCTCCAATTATGTTTGCAACATCATTAGTGGGTAAGTTTTTATCAATAAAGCTAAAACAGAGAATGAACAAACTCATTCCTGTTTTTGCTATTGTACTTGCTGTGATTTTTATTCTAAGAGGATTAAGTTTAGGTATCCCATATTTAAGCCCTCCACAAAAGATGCTTGTCCCACACGAAAAGGGAATGATGCATCAGAAGATGTAAATCATAAAATTTTAATATTCTCTGTTGTCGGGAACTACTTTTAACTGCTTTTGGTATTCCTCTCAGGTTTTTCTTTTACTGGAGCTTATTGCTGACAAATTGTATTTTTAACGACCGACCAAGAGTTTCTGCATATTTGTTAAGTGTTGATAACCTAATATCTTCTGCGTGGTTTTCAATTCTTGAAATTACAGATTTCTTTGTTTTTAATTTTTTAGCTAATTCCTCCTGTGTAATCCCGGAGTCTTTTCTCATCTGACGCAAAATAACACCAATCTTAAAGTTTTGGTATCCAACATCATAATTCTCTGCAAATTCAGAATCGCTTTCTTTTCTTTTAGCAATATATTTTTGTAAATCACTCATAAATCACCTTTTCTTTTTAAATAATCTTTTTTTCGTTTCTCCGCCAATTTGATCTCCTTTTGCGGAGTTTTTTGAGTCTTTTTTACAAAACCGTTAGTTAGAATAACTAGGTTATTTCCATCAAAAAATCCTAGAAGCCTAAATATATTTGAAGATAAAACAACTCTAACTTCCCAAATATCATCAGTACTAGTTAGTTTTTTCAAGTATTGTTTAGGAACAATTTTTAACTCTTCAATCATTTCAAGAACCCATGTGATTTTTTGCACTTGTTTACCTGAAAGAGTATCAAGAAAATCAGTAACTGGGCATTTATTTGAAGTGCTTTTGTAAAAATCGACTTTTCTCATAAACATAAGTTAGCAAATATGCTAACAACACTCAAGAAAAATTTTTGAAAAAAAACAGGAAAAAATTCCGTTTGTTTAAAAAGAATATTGTAAATGTTCTTTTACAAATTGACAAACAAACTTGACAACATGTAAAAGAATTCTTACATTGCTAATAGCGAAACAAATATTTAATTAAGAGAATATGAAAACAAATCTTAGACGTTTTAGATTCAACTATGGAGAGCTAAGTCAGCAGCAGTTAGCCGATATGGTTTTTGTGTCAAGACAAACAATAGTTGCCATAGAAAAAGGCGATTACTCACCTTCTGTGAAACTGGCACTGCTATTAGCAGAAAAATTAGAAACAAAAGTAGAAGAATTATTTATTTTAGAGGAGAAAGATTATGTTTAAGAAAGATCCTATCTTCTGGTGGGCAAGCGGAATATTTGTCCTAGTATTAGTTTTATATGCTATTACACAAAATGATGTTATTCTGATGTTGATTGTTTTTTCCTATCTATTACGCCCAACGTTAGCTTCACTGGGATTGGCTAAAAAATTTGTTGATGAAAGACAGATTAGTCTTAACTATCGTTCAAGTAATATCGCATTTGCTGTTACAATAATTGCCTGCATTTTTATGTCTGCAAAATTGCGTGCTGAAAATAATGATGCAGCAGAAATGTTCTTCTTGGTAATTATTCTTGGCATTGTTGCAAAAGCATTATTCAATGTTCTTCTTACTAAAAACTTTCGGGAAGTTGCTCCTAAGATTATTGTATCAGTAGGTTTTTTTATTACTCTTTTTAAAGGGATAGGTAGTATTGATCATGGTATCTTTTCACTTAATTTCTTTATGAATATTCTTCCGGGATTAATAATAATTGGAGTTGGTATTGCATCAAAATATTTTCCTAGGACCATTGGAATAATAGTCTTAATTATTGGGATTATTCTTGAGGTAAAGATTTTCAGTAGAGGATTTAACTGGGCACAGGCTGGAACAGCTCTAATAGTAGGCGTACCACTTTTGGCAGCTTCTTGGGGACTGTTACGAGAACCTGAAAGTCTAAAAGAAGATGCAATTGTTGGTTTAAATGACAAGAATGAGCATTAAGATTATTTATTAATAAATTTTCTATAAATGATAATTACAAAGTTTGGAGGTTGAAAAAAGTAAATTAACAACAAAAAGGAGGATTACTCATGAAAAATGTTAGCGTAGTAATTTCGATTTCCTTTCTTGTCTTTATTACCTTATCCTGTAAAGAATCAACTGAACCAGAACAACCTGCAAATCCTTGGACCACGTACACAATATCAGATGGTTTACCTTACAATTCTATAGGGGCAATTGCATTTGAACCAGATGGAGATTTATGGTGTGTACCATTAGTTTCAGATATTGGAGGAGGTGTTGTTCACTATGATGGAAAGACTTGGGAACAATATACAACTCAAGAGGGATTAGCAACAAACATGATACTCTGGTATGAAAATGCAGTCACTTTATCATCTGATGGTATCGTTTGGATTGCCACATTCGGTGGAGGTGTTTCAAAATATGACGGCCAGACATGGACTACCTACACAACAGAAGATGGTCTGCTATCAAATTTAGTTGCCGCTGTAGCAGTTGGACCAAATGGTGACTTGTGGTGTGCACACCCCGTGCCTGAGGGTGGAATATCCCATTTCGATGGAAATAATTGGACTGTGTATACTCCTAGTGATTTAGGTGTATCCTTTTGTAGTTTTACAAGCTTAGCATTTGATCAAAATGGCACTCTTTGGGCTGGAGGTGGCGTTGTGGTTAGCTTTGACGGTAGTACATGGACCAGCTTCAGCAGTGAAACATGGATGGAACAGCCAATTGCATTATATATGGACATCAGTCAAGATGGAAAAATATGGATAACCGGGAATGGTGTATCCAGCTACGATGGAACAACATGGAAGTTTTACTCCTTTGAAGAGATTGGGATTGTGAGTAACCAAGAAAGGATAATTCCATTAGCTGTGGATACTGATAATATTTTATGGGTTGGATATATGGGTAATGGTGTCTTTCGATTTGATGGCAATGCTTGGAGTAAGTTCACAACGGAAAATGGTCCAAACCTAAGTAATGTTATTTCGATCTCAATCGCGCCTGATGGTGCACTTTGGTTTGGAACTGAGAATGGGATCCACAGATATCAACCATAGAAAGGGAACTATAAAAATATATTAAGTTTCTTACTTACTGCTAAACGAATACTATTATATCTGGTGTGAAATACTCGATGAAATAGTAAGAAAATAGGATTCTAAAATGAGAATAATTAGAATTAAAATCGTGATACTTCTCTTTTTAATGTTATTTACTACTTATACTTTTTGTCAGGAATCGGGGAAAAAAGATGAACCATCCTCCAAAAGTAGAGGACTTATGATTCGTCTGAGCGATCAAGATGTTATTTTACCAATAACATCTATTGAATGGGGCCACCCTGACAGATGGTCTTTCACGATGAGATATATTCATAGTTTTCATAAGGAAAGAAAAAGGAGAGTATGGCATCACGGCGCCGGGATATCTTTACATCCAGGGTGGTCTGGAGGAAGATTAGGATTTAATTACTCAGCTACTTATTCTCCACCATATGAATCTTTACGAGAATTTGCAATTTTCATACATTTAAGTGGCACGTTGCTTCGTACTTGGGGAAACCCGCTTACAGCAATTACAAACACTACTTATGCAGGACCTGAACTTAAAATCGGTCTCTCTTGGTTGCTAAATATTACTGTCGGTTATTATTCACCAATCTTAAATGATAATGTAAATCCCAAACCATTTTGGGGATTTCATTTTGGAATAGGTATTTAGGTATTAATTAGGTGCATTACATTAGAAACTATTTTGAAGTAAAAATGAACTTTAAATTCACGCAGAATGAAAAAAAGTTTTTGGGAAGATTTGTATTAGCTACTGGCATTGCTTGGCCAGTTGGATTCATTGTTGCAATAGTTTTATCCTATGGTGTTGTAAATCTATTCTATCCCAAAGAGACAAATCTTATTGCCGGACTTTGTCTCGGTGCTGCGGTCGCTTATTCACAACGGCTAGTTATAAAGAGATATTTCAAAATAAGTACATGGTGGATATTTGCTGCTGCTATAGGAATAGGATTACCATTTATAATAGAATTTATTTTTTTCGAACTGAGTGGAAATAAAATCATTATAATTGAAAATGATTTTATTGATCCGGTTATTTATCTGTTTGTTGGCGGCTTAATTACCGGTCTGCTCCAATATAAAATTTTTAAATCTTTTACATCGAAATTTAGATGGTGGATCATCATAAGCCCCTTGGCCTGGTGTATAGGATGGCCAATAAATATGCTAGGTGGAGTGATTAATGGTTTAATAACCGGGATTGCTATTTTAAGATTATTTGAATTACCAGTTCATGCAAAATTAAAAAAAGATAAGTAAATAAAGTTTAACCATAGACATATTTAATAAGTAGTCGTAATAAAATGAATAAGGAATGAATTATGAAAAAAAATGACTCTCAATTAAAAGTCAAAAAGAAACGTTCAAAAGTCTTACTTACATTAACGACTATATATGCAATATTGTACGCTATATTACTTCTTAGTTTTCTGCTTTTTGAAGATTATACCTTCAAGATTACTCTTGAAGGTATTATAATTATTTTAGCAGTTATCATCTTCTTTATTGGATATTATTACTCATGGAGGAACGAAAGGATTGCCGGAACTATATTCATATTCTGGTGGGGTATAATGTGGTATGTGGGACTTTTCGTAGCTGAGACTGATAGAGGAGCTGGAGTTGTTATGGGTGTACCCATGTTTATTATCGGGATTTTATTCATAGTTTCAAATTATAGAAAAAAGTTAAAATCAAGCATTTAGGTCTATTATAACTCTCCAGCTATTGCAAAGACAAAAGTCCTATTTAAACTATTGCCAATCGGCAGATATTTTTGTGTGCTGTTAAATACATTTTCAAGAGAGATCTTAAAATGAAGAATATTAAATATATAGAACGGCTTTAATGTAAAATCGTAATAAAGACTTACTACTGAAATCTGTGGAAGTAATCCATCAAATCCTGTTTCTAAATAAAAGTCGTTCTCTTTTGATACAGTAAATTCTGACCAATACGATTTCGTTCTATAAAACCAGCTTGCAGCAATATTACCATATTTTGAGAGTGATAAAATAATATCTAATCTACTTTTAAATTTCGGAATGTATTCAACTTCTTTATTATCAGCAATCTGGCATTCGCTCTGCACCACAATATTTTTATTAAATACAGCGTTGATTAAAAAATATGAGCCGAACAATTTTTGGTTACTTCCATTTACATACTGAGCGTCTCTTAATATTTCCCCAGTATTCTCGGTTCTGATTGACTGAAGTGTGTTTTGATCAATTGGATTTTGTATAAGTTCAAAGAAGGGATTGATTTGTAGAACAGACAAACCGGAGAATTCGCTAATATAGCTAAGATCTAAGGAAATTTTGTTTGATCGTGAGAACTTTAATGATGAATTTCCTCTAACTGAAAAGATCAAATCAGTTCTAGTAAAATTTCCATAAAGCTCTGTCACATTTGGCACGTATGAGTAGGATTCTGCAGAAAAATTGAGAAGAGTATTTTTGAAGATTTTTTCTTTTATTTCGATACTGCCTGAAATAGTATTTAATAAATTCTGCTTGGTGTATCTAAGATTTAGAGTACTTTGAAATGTATTTGTAAAACTATGAACATACTTGCTAGCAATTCCATAGTTTATGAAATCTTTGTCTTCATTAAAAAAGTTTTGAAAAGGATTATCATCTTTATAAGACAAATTTTTAAATTTATATAAATTTATATCTCCACTGATTTCAAGTTTATCTGATTCACTAAGATCTAAATTCCATAAACTATAAAAGGAATATTCAGTTTGTAAAAATTTGCTTGGCAGAATTCCACTTCCGGGATTAATCATTCCCTGACTTTCATCTTTCTTTAAATATAGATTCAAATTTCCAAAAAGATTTTTTAGTGAAAGTTGAAATCGATGAAAATAATTTTCCAAATGGACAAATGAAGTAATAAAGGGTGGAATATCCCAGCCATAGTAGCTCATAAAATTGAAATCTAAGCTTAGAATCTCATTGTTTTTGAATTGATAGAATATATTTCCCGAAGTTAGAATTTGTTTATTGAGTTTATTGAAATAATAATTGTTAGTATTGCTAATGATTCTATCGTTTTCGCTTCCAGTTGAAAAGAAACCATAATATCCGGCAGTTAATCTATAACCCCATTTATTATTGCTGTTTGAGATGGATATTGCACCGGATGGTGGAATTTTATTTATATTCGTTGTCTCTGTGTTGTCTCTAGTAAAAAAGTGAATAAGCTGATCGCCAGTTTGGCTTCCGAGATATCCTCTGAAGGAGATTGAAAATTCATCTGGAATTGTTATTGAGCTAATTCCAATAGAATGTCCGGATTGAAATCGCAAATCAGAATCATAAGTGTCAGTAATTTCATTTGTAATTAAATTGGCTGGAAGCAAGTCTAATGAGCTCATGTTTAGTAAAGATACATTCACTGGAAGATCGTTAAAAATATAAGTTGTCTTCGAAGAAACCCATCTGTTCAAATTAAAATTATTAACAACAGGGAGGAACCTAGTGGAACGATATTCTTGGTATTTAATACTGTGAGAAAGTGTGCTACCCATCCGCATTCCGAATGTTTCATTAATCTTACTGAATTGGCAGATAGAATTACTTGTTAAAGCAATTACTATAAGAAAAAATATTTTCAATTTCATTTTCATCAGAAAAAGAAGAACCTCATCCCTATGAATAAAATTCCGATTTGCTCAGGAGAGCTGAAAATTGTTTGATACTTAGAATAAAATTCTAAAGTATGTTCATTGAACGAAATAGTTTCAATACCGAGAGCTATAAAAATTCCGAATTCCGACTCAGTATCATTATCGTCAAGTTTCTCTGCTTCGGGTCCTAGAAACATGAATGTATTACTCTGAATTCCACCACCAGTTGATAAATGTAAACCATTTGCTATGAGGAATATGAATTTTATTTCTAGTGGAATTGATATAAAATAAAAGTTGGGGACAGACTTCTTAATGTTATTTTTTGAAAAAGATGAGAACTGAATACCTGTAGCCAAATATGTTCTCTTGGATAATTCATATTTAAGTTCGCCTCCAAGACCGAAGGAGTTATTCCAATATTTACCCATATCACCATTGGGCTGTAAGTATGAAATACTTATTCCCCCAGAAACTCTTTCCCACTCAATTTCTTGAGAGTTGACACATGTAACCGAAATGAACATCACTCCAAGAATTAGATAATATGCCATAGATATTTTTCTAATTATAAAACCGCTGTAAATTAGAATGTTTTATTAAAATATTTGTATAATAAATTTACAAAAACTGCAGATAATAGGAGTATTACCAATCACTGCTTTCTGCTAAATCAATTTTCTTTTATATTTAGTAATAGTGGTGTATATTTAAACATGATTTAGAATAAAAAAAATGTTTTATTCTAAATAATAATTTTATCAAGCATAAAACTTTGTAAAACAAGGATTCGTTATCCTTAGTAAACAATTTTTAATTATTAAAAGGAGTTAATCAAATGACTATTAATAAAAAACTTATGGCTATTTTCTTTATGGTTATTGCAATGGCATTCGTTTCTTGTTCAGAAGAAGAAGTTAAACCAGATCCCCAGCAAAAAGCAGCGGATAGTCTAACTTTGGAAAAAGAAAACAAAGCCTTGGAAGTTAAGGAACTTAAAGGTGACGTTGATTCATTAGAAAAGCATCTGGATAGTCTTGAGACTGTTCCTGTTGATTCAGCGAAATAAATCTTTGTTTGATAACGTTTAACTAGAAGATCGCTTAATAGGTTGTCTTTGTGAATATTAGTTTTAGAAGCCCGGTTTTTTTAAGAAAGTCGGGCTTCTTTATTAAGATTGACGAGAAATTATAAGCAAAAATTTGTAAGCTTGTATTTATTACAAAAGTATTTTTATCATTAAAATATTACTCATTATGAAAACATTAAAACATTTCTATTTTATTCCGTTATTAGTAGTCATTTTTTCACAATCCTTCTATTTTCAAAACACTGATTCAGTTAAGACAGAGCAGAAAGTTGAAGCGATAAGGTTAACTGAAATCCCAATGGAGATTGAGAAATCGACATCTTTAATTGCATCAGAGGAAAATAAACTTAGGAATTCTAAAAATGTTGAGGAAGTTGAACAGCTTTTTGGGAAGCTTAGTTCAAATTTTAATAAACATAAATCTAAATTAGATGCTCTCGATTTAACCAAACAAACATCAGGGAAAATAAAAGAGCTTTTAAGACAGTGGTCTGTAATACAAAACGATGTATCTCAATTGCTTAGTGATATTACAGAGCAAACAACCGAGCTAGAAAGTCGAAAGGAAAGGTTTAATAACCTGGCTAATATGTGGAAGGCAACTATATCCAATGCTCCGGAAGAAGGCACCCCTGCTGATCTTGTAAATGCTATTAAAAAATTACAAAGTAATTTATCGAATGTGGATAAATTAATAACAAGCGAACTGAATTCTTTACTAATTATTCAAACCAATCTTTCAAAATACAGTATTGAAGTAGAGAATACTTTGTCACTAATTAAAGAAATTGACAGTGCAAATCGAAGAAATATACTAACACGTAATGCATATCCAATTTGGGAAATCGGTTCTGATACAACGGAAACAAAATCAATAGAAAAGGAATTCACTGATATTATTACATCATATAAAACATCTTATTCAGAATTCTTAGTTACATACGAAGAGAGTATCCCATTCTATGTATTAACATTTTTTATATTCTTTTTCTTTATTCTCTACCTAAAAACAAATAGTAAAAAGATCGAATCTGATGAAGAAGAACTAAAACAATCCTTGATATTATTAAATTATCCACTATCAGCCACTTTGCTGGTTTTTGGTATTTTCATGACATTTTTCTATGGAGATGCCCCAGCTGCCTTTAAAAGTATAGTCAAAATTATTTTGTTGATCCCGTTGGTCAGAGTAATGGTGAAAATAATCAATCCGGTGATGATAAAACCACTTTTAATTTTTACCGCCCTATTTGTAGTTAATCAAATTAAAGTTGCTGCTTCTAGTGCTACTTCAATCGAGAGATTGCTTTTGTTTGCTCTTACAGTTATTTCAATTTTAGCTGTAATTTGGGTAGTTAAAATTAATCAGCTTTCCGATAAACTATATAAGGATGAGAAAAAGAAATATGTGTTATTTGCAAGAAAGACAGCTCTAACACTATTTATAATAGCTCTAGTGGCTAATACCCTTGGCTTTGTAAAACTAGGTATCGTACTAATTAATGGTATTTATGACACTTTTTTTGCTACGGCAATACTAGTTACAGGTAAAATAATTATGCATGCAATTCTTTTGGTTTTTCTAAAGACAAAATTTGCGTTAAAGTTTAGAATAGTAAAATTCAAATCAGATACAATTAAAAACACTTTTGAAAAAGTAATTGGACTTACAGTAAAAATAATTTGGTTAGTTGTAGTATTAAATGCTTTTAATATATACGTGCCTGTTAAAGAATGGCTGCTGAATCAACTTAACGCAGATATTGGTTTTGGAAGCTTTTCAACTTCGTTAATGGATATACTCCTTTTTATTGGAACAGTTTGGATTTCATACTTAATTTCAAAACTTTTAAGATTTATTCTAGAGGAAGACGTTCTACCCCGTTTAAGTTTGCCTAGAGGTATTCCTGGAACAATTTCTACTTTAACCAAATATTTTATTTTGAGTTTGGGTTTTGTAATTGCTGTCTCCTCAATAGGGCTCGATCTTAATAGATTTGCAATATTGATAGGTGCTTTGGGTGTTGGTATAGGTTTTGGGCTTCAGGACCTGGTTAATAATTTTATTTCCGGACTAATATTGATCTTTGAAAGACCAATACAAGTGGGGGATATAGTTCACTTTAATCAAATTGAAGGAAAGGTAACAAACATAGGCATTCGCTCAAGCACAATAAAAACCTGGCAAGGCTCCGAGATAATAGTTCCTAATGGACACTTAGTATCTAATGATGTTACGAATTGGACATTCTCCGATAATATGAGACGCATAGAAATAACCGTTGGTGTAGAGTATGGTTGTGATGTTAGTCAGGTTAAAGAGCTGCTTTTGAACTGTGCGCAAAGTGATGATAGAATCTTAAGAAATCCAGAGCCTGTTGTTATTTTTCGCGATTTTGGCGAAAGTTCACTCGATTTTGAATTACGATGCTGGACTAGTAATTTTAATTTGTGGTTCTCTATCAGCAGTGAATTACGCTTTGCAATAAATAATATATTTAATGAAAATGGAATTACAATTCCGTTCCCGCAAAGAGATATTTACATTAAAACTCCAGATCCTCAAAATATGATTGAAGAGAAAAATCAAAAAGATGAGGAAAGAAAGGAAGAATAAATCATGCAGACAATATTAGGTGCGGGTGGAGCAATAGGTGCTGAGGTTGCAAAAGCTTTAACAGAATATACAGATAAAATCCGATTAGTAAGTAGAAATCCTCAAAAGGTAAATACTTCAGATGAATTATTTAAAGCTGATCTTACTAATTATGAGGAAACATTAAAAGCGGTTGAGGGATCGGATGTTGTTTACTTAACAGCTGGATTGCCTTACAAGTTGAAAGTTTGGCAGGAACAATGGCCAGTAGTTATGCAGAACACTATAAACGCTTGTAAACAACACAACGTAAAATTAGTTTTCTTCGATAATATTTATATGTATGATCAAAATTATCTAAATCCCAGTACGGAACAATCCCCAATAAATCCTTCAAGCGAAAAGGGAAAAGTAAGAAAGCAAATTTCTGAAATGATGCTGAGAGAAGTAGAAAGAGGAGAACTTATCGGACTTATTGCAAGGTGCGCTGATTATTATGGACCAAATATTAAAAACACAAGCATGCTGACAGAAACGGTATTTCAAAATTTGAATAACAGAAAAAAGGCAAATTGGCTTGGTTCTGATAAATATAAACATTCATTTACTTTTACACCAGATGCAGGTAAAGCTACTGCATTGTTAGGTAACACTATTGATGCATACGGAGAAGTATGGCATTTACCTACTGCATCAAATCCTTTTACTGGAAAGGAATGGATTGAAAATATTGC
>JBDLIN010000024.1:0-26644 GCA_039714835.1 Bacteroidota bacterium
GGAGCTTCTGGGGAAATCCTCTTTACATCACCCCAAAAGTAGCCGTCTATCATCATATCACCAATTACAGCAACTTTTAATCCATTAAAGTTATCTTTAAGATCAAGTATTTTCTCAATATTCATATCTTTCATTTATTTGTTCTACTAAAATTTCCCACAAATTCATTATTGAAATCTATAGAATAAATTCCATTTTCTGTTCCAATCCATAAAACATTTTTAAAAAAATGGAAAGCATAGGTTGTTGAAGGGAAATTTTCTATATCTAGCATTTCTACTTTCTCTGTTACTCTGTTAATAAGTGCAATACCTCTTCCATAGATGTCTTTTGTGTTTTTACTGAACTGATAAAGTGCTACCCAAATGAAATCACCAGTTTGTTCAAGGTCATATATTCCATTTCCTCTTAACCCGGTTTTCGAATCGAACCTTATCCATTCATTTTTTCGATCAAACTTATAAATGCCACCAACATTATAATCGGGATTAGTTTTTGTTACAAATTCATCTAACCCGATCCAAATATTATTCTGCTCAAGAAGTAAAGCCGAAATTGAAACAGCATCACCTTCACCTCTGAAATAGTTTAGATCGTTATTGTAAAAGGATAAAGTTCCTTCATCGTTTATATCGCGAGATTTATCATATTTGTGTAATCCAGCTTCAGTTCCAAACCATACTAAACTATCTCCATCTAATTTTACTACCTTGATAGTATTGGTCTTCACATCATTATTCATTGTCAAATCATAATCTGTAAATCTTCTTTTTCTGATATCATATTTCGTTAGATATTTAAATCTGCCGATCCACACTGAATTAATATATGGATCATATTCAATATCACGAATCCAGTTGCTTAATTGACCACCTTTACCAAATTTCCGCTTTGACCATTTATTCCTTTTTTTACTATAGATAAATAAACCATCAGAAGATCCCGCCCAAACAAAATCCTTGCTAGCAGCTATTGAATAGAAAAAATTTAAAGTTAGCTTTTTATTATTAGTCGAGAAATTTGACAACTTATTCTTTTTCAGATCAAATTTATAGATTCCGTTACCATTTGATGCAATCCAAATATTCTTACCATCATCGCAAATATCAGTTACAACCACTCCATCTAAATGGTGATCCATCTGTGGGATATCTTGAGAAAAAATCAAAATAGGGGAGATCAGAATATATATTAAGTGGATTAAAATTTTCATTCTTAGAATTTTTCTATGCTTCTTGTAAATATTGATTACTCTTTTCAAATTCACTCTCTATAGAATTACTGCTTTGTCTTAAATTGATATCCCATTCAGATTCAAAACCATTAATAATCGATTGTGATAATTCTAAATAGTCTACAGACTCATTAGTAATTGTTGAGATTTCAGTCGTCTTATTATCCAATTCTTCAATTAATGATTGAATTGAGGAATCATCATATAAGTAGTGGGGTAAATTATTGTGATATCTTCCACAGAGTATCGATCCATGTTGAAGAATTGTCCTATTCATTTTCCTTTGAGCGCTTCCAATTAATTTCTTACCCAAATATTTTACTTCACTCTTTGCGGTGGAAGCAAAACAAAGTGATCCAGACTTTTCTGCCAGTTGCTCTCTAAAATTAGGCTGAATAGTTTCAAGTTCTGTAGATTTTAACATGTCGTTATAAAGCCCTAATCCTTTTGATAAAGCTACAGAGGTTTTATTATATACTTCACGAGCTGTTAAACCAAATTCTACTGGTAGAATTAATGAGTAAGTTAATTCTTCAGAATGAAGAATGGCTCTTCCCCCCGTAGGTCTTTTAACAACATCTATATTATCCTCTCGAGCTTTTGCAATATCTATATCTTTAAAATCTTGATTTGTCCCAAGTGAAATAGCATAAGGCTCCCATCGGTATAAACGAAAAAATGCTTCATCATTTTGGCAAATTTGGGTAAGGAAAATATCAAAATCCATATTATATTTTCCATTTTTTTCCCCGCTATCTATAAACGTCCATCTCATTTCTTGATTAAACTTCTTTGGGATATATTTAGAAATTCAATAATCTTAGTTACATATTCATTATCAAAATCAGAGATCAATTTTTCTTTTGCATCGGATGTGTTCAATCCAGAGTAAAATAAAAGTTTATACGCATCTTTAATTGTACTTATATCCTCATTTGTAAAACCTCTACGTTTCAATCCAACCGAATTTAATCCAGAATATTTAATTGGTAAATTTCCTGCCATGACATATGGAGGGACATCTCGTGAAACTTGGGAACCACCTGCAATCATACAATGTTCACCAATTGTACTGAATTGATGTATCAGTACTCCTCCACCCAGAATTGCCCAATCATCAATTTTAACATGTCCAGCAACTTGCACTGAATTAGCAATAATACAATTATCTCCAATAATGCAATCATGAGCGACGTGTACATAAGCCATTACTAAACAATTTTTCCCAACTTTTGAATATCCTGTATCAACAGTGCCTTTGTGTAAAGTAACAAATTCTCTGATCACTGTATTATCACCGACATAAAAATATGCTTCTTCACCAGCATATTTAAGATCTTGCGGGATATTTGAAACTGCAGCAGATTGAAGTATCTTAACATTCTTACCGATTCTTGCTCCATCATATATACAAGCATGAGATCCTATTTCAGTTCCTTCACCAATTTCAACATTACCTTCTATAATAGAATATGGACCAACAGAAACATTGTTGCCTAACTTTGCCTTTGGATCTACTATTGCAGTTGGATGTATATTTGCCATAAAAAACTCAAATTATTTTTTTGGTTTGTCTACTATCGCCGCCATCATTTCTGCTTCGCATACTAATTCATTATCAACAAATGCTTTAGTTTTCATCGAAACAAATCGAGTGCTCTTCTTGCCAGCCAACTCAGCTTCCAATACTAATTGATCACCAGGAACAACTGGTTTTCTAAATTTAGCATTGTCGATTTTCATAAAAAAGACAAGCTTAGTATTTAGGTCTTCTTCTGAAAGAGAATTCAACATTAATATTCCGCCACATTGTGCCATGGCTTCTAAAATTAATACACCTGGCATAACTCGTTGGTCAGGGAAATGTCCTTGAAAAAATTGCTCATTAAATGTAACAGATTTAATTCCTCTAATACTTTTGTCAAATTCTAGATCAGTGATTTTATCAACTAGTAAAAATGGATATCGGTGTGGAAGAATTTTTTGAATAGCTTCAATATCAAAAACTAATCCTTTCTTCTTTACATTCTGATATTTTTTTTCGATCTGTTTTTGTTGATAAAGTTTTCTGATTTGTTTTGCAAATTCAACATTTGCTTTATGACCAGGACGGGCAGCAAGGATTTGTGCTTTAATGGGTGCACCTATCAATGCGAGATCTCCAAGCATATCTAATAGTTTATGACGCACAGGCTCATTTCGAAATCTTAATGATTTTTCATTTAGAAATCCATTTTGGCCGACGGAAATATCGGTATCTAATCCTAATTTATCTTTAATATTGTCTAGTTGCTTATCTTCAAGGTCATGGTCTAATATTACAACAGCATTATCAAGGGTCCCACCTTTAATAAGTCCTTGTTCAATCAATGGTTCAATTTCACTAAGAAAGCAAAATGTTCTTGCTGGTGCAAAATCAGTAACAAACTCTTTCTCAAGATCGAATAATCCAGAATGTTGACTGCCAAGAGCAGGATTCATATAATCAACCATTACAGTTAGTCGATATCCATCGAGAGGAAGAGCCACAATATCGACTTGTTCTTCTTCATTGTGATAAGTAACAGTTTCATCAATAATTAAATAGTCTTTATTTTCATTTTGCTTTACAAAACCAGCTTCCTGAAGTTTTTCAACATAAGGCATAGCGCTTCCATCACCAATGGGAGGCTCAATACCATCGATTTCGATAGCAATATTATCTATTTGAAGGCCAACAACAGCAGCAAGGACATGTTCAACAGTATGTACTTTTGCTTCTCCAATTCCAATGGTTGTCCCGCGGGAAATATCAATTACATAATCAGCAGTTGCCGGAATTTCTGGCCTATCACCAAGATCAACTCTAATAAATTTAATACCATAATTTTCTGGAGCTGGTTTAAAAGTCATAGTAGTTTTTGTACCAGTATGAAGACCTGCGCCCTCCATTGAAATCACTTTTTCTATAGTTCGTTGTTTTTCTAACATACACTATTTCCTTTGTTCTTATTTAGTCTATCTTCCAACTGTTTAACTTTTTCCTCAAGTCCTTTGATCTGCCGGCTATATTTTTCTAGATTACGGATATGTGCTTCTTCCTTAAAAGCAACTCTGTAGTTTTTAGCGGGAGACCCAAAATATTTACCTGGTTGATTTAAAGATTTAGATACACCGCCTTGAGCGCCTACCATAACTCCATCAGATACTGTTATGTGCCCAGATAATCCTACTTGACCTCCAAATATACAATTTTTACCTACAATTGTACTACCTGCTATACCAACCTGACCGGAAAGGGAAGAGTTTTCACCAACTTCTACATTGTGAGCAATCTGTACAAGGTTATCAATTTTAACTCCCCGCTTAATAATAGTTGAACCTAGTGCTGCTCTATCTATAGATACATTTGATCCTAGTTCAACATTATCTTCAATTATCACATTCCCTATTTGTGGCACTTTAACTAATTCACCTTTCTCATTATTCATATACCCAAATCCATCAGAACCTACAACCGTGCTTGGATGAATAATAACGTTATTTCCTATCTTACAATTATGACTAATTGTAACGTTCGGATAAATCAGAGTATTATTGCCAATTTCAGAATTGTCTAAAACTACTACATTGTGGTGGAGAGTCGTATTATCATCAATTGAACAATTTTCTGATATCACAACATTTTTACCAATATTAACATTTTTACCAAGTTTCACAGATGGATGAATTGAAGATGCTGGATCAATACCAATGATCGTTTCGGGATTACCAAATAACTTAATGATCAATTTTTGAAGAGCAACATCAGGTTTTGCCACTTCAATGTAGATTAGATCTTTTCTGGATTTGTTTAAATCAGGCTTGACAAGAACTACTGATGCCTTGGTTGACTCTAAATGTTTTTCATAAGAAGATAAATATAGAAATGTGAGATCGCCCTCTCCAGCTTCATATATTTTGGAAATATTTAGTATTTCAAAATTTGGATCTCCAATTATTTCCCCATCAACGAGATCAGCTACTTCTTGAACTGTTATTTTCATAATAGCACACTATTTTAATATTTCTAAAACTAGAGCTGTAATATCATATTCTTCTTTTGCATAAAGAAACAAAATATCACCACTTCTATCAAACACATAATCAAGCTCTTCGTCTTCTGCTACAGTTTCAATTGCAGAAAATATTTTGTTTTGTACAGGTTTCATAATTTCTTCCTGTTGTGAGTATAGTTCACCCCTAAATCCAAATTTACTTTGACGAAAATTCGCAATATCTGTCTCTAATTTTGAAATTTCAGTTTCATTCTGAAGTCTCTTAGTGTCACTCATAATTAATTTTGTCTTTTCAAAATCGGTCTTCTTTGACGCAAGATCTCTTTCCATTTTCTGAATTTCATCTTTCCATTCTTGGATCAGTGCATCGATAGTTTTTTGAGCATCCTGTGCATCAGGCAGTTCCTTTAGGATGGTGTTTGAATCAACATATCCAATTTTTAACTGCCCAAATGCAATTGCAGGAATTAAAAATAATATGCTCACAAAAAAGATTGATAACTTCTTCATGATGTTTTCCAATACTTATTTAGTTCTTTTTTAATTTATCTAAAACTTTATATGTAATGTCATATTCTGCATCGGCATAATGAAGAATACTTACAACACCTTCAACACCTTTATCGAAAACAAAGTTCAGCTTTTGCTTTTTTGCAACATCTGAGATAGCTTTATTAACAGCATCTTTGATAGGTTTCATCATTGTTTGACCTTTCTGAACGATTTGCTGTTCACGCTGCATAATAGAATTTTGTTCAACTAATAATTGTTGCTCAGTTTCCTGTTGTTTTTGTGGAGTCATTAGAGCTTTTTGGTTCTGATATGAATTAACCTTCTCTTGAAACATTACTGCAAGACTATCTCTTTCTCTTGTCCAATTTTGCTGTAAAATTTGTAGATCTTGCTGAGCTTTAATTGCCGGTGCATAATTCTGATATAATACTTGCGAATCGATATAACCGATTTTTTGACTTTGTGCATTAATACTTAATCCAGTAATTAAAAGAATTGCGAATACTAACTTTTTCACATTAACCTCATGTTTATATAATGAAATAATAATAATTAAAATCCTTTACCAAATTGGAAATGAAACACCCACTGTGGCCGACCGCCATCCACAATTGCTCTATCAAATCCATAACCATAATCAAATCCAATTAATCCTATTGGATTAATCATAATTCGAGCACCAATTCCAACCGATCTACGCAGATCATAGAAATCAGCTTGTCGAAGATTTTCCCAAACATTACCAGCTTCTGCAAAGGCAATAAGGTAGATCGGCATTGGCTCAAGAGTGAGCGCAGCTCTTAATTCTAAAACATAACGAGTCATAACGCTACCACCGATTATTTGTCCAAAAGTACTTCTTGGACCAACGCTCCTATCTTCATAACCCCGGAGAGGTGTTGTGGCAATAACTAAACCATTTCCACCCATGTAAAAATATTCAAATGGCTGAATTGGTGTATTAGCTCTTAATTCTTCAATATAGCCCATATCAAATCCAGCATAAAAAACCAATCTGTTTGAGTTAAATAATCTTCTATAAAAATCTGAACGAAACTGCATCTTGAAATAATCAACATCTCCTGGTAAAAATGGCCCACCGGATAGCTCTCCATTAATCCAAAACTTTGAACCGCGAGAAGGGAATATAGGATTATCTATATCAGTTCTGGTGACAGTTAAACCAGCAGTATATTGATGATATTGCCCTTCAGTATAATATGATGCACCACTAATAATATTGTTATACTGATATCTTAGTATACCCTGTATATAGAAAAACTTATCTGGCCATTTTAGTCTTCGGCCAGTTTTAAATGTGATACCAGTTTGTTGAAGATCATATATATATCTTTGTCTTGTATCAAAAATATCGAATCCAACCATTGTAGGTGAATCTAAAAACCAAGGTTCAGTAAAACCAATATTAAATGTTCTATAAAAGTTCCCAACACCAAACTGCCAATTGAAATTAAGAATTTGACCACCACCCATCGAGAAAGGATGACCGATATCAAAATTTGTTAGTGTTACACCAATTGATCCGCTAAAACCATAACTACCGCTATAACCAACAGATGCGTTAAGATAATCGCTTGATTTTTCTTCAACGGAATAAGTAAGATTAACTGTACTATCATTTACTGGTTTGTAATCAATTCCTTTGGTATACAGTTGCTCAACATTAAAATATTGAAGATTAGCAAGCTGCTGAAGACTTGTGAAGATATTTGATCGGCTAAAATAATCACCCGGGACAGTGTAGAGTTCTCTTCTTATTATTTTACCCTTAGTTTTAGTATTCCCGGCAATATCAATTTTACCAATTTTAAATCTTTGATTTTCTTGAATGGTAATGTAGATATCAATCGAATCAGCAGCTACTCGATCTTCTCTTGTTTCCAAGTTAAAACCTAGATAACCATTATCCTGATATACAGAGGAAACATCGGTTTGACTTTCATTAAATCGCAAATTTTGATTGAATCGTTCTAGATCGTATATATCACCTTTTTTAAAATCTAGTCTGGCATTTAAAATATCATCACTGTAAACAGTATTACCTTCCCAGATTATACTTCTAACTTTTATCAATGGACCTTCAATCACATTAATAACTATGTCAGCTTCTGTTTTATCATCATTGAATATTAATGTATCACTAATTATCTCAAAGTCACGATAACCTTCACTATTGTAGAAATCTTTTAGTAGTTTTTTATCATTTGCATAATCCTCTTTACTAAGAGTATTATCAGACCAAAACTTCCACCATACTGGTTCGGATGTTTCGTCAAATTCAGATTTTAAATCTTCATCCTCGAAAGCAAAATTATTATTAAAGGTAATTGATCTAACTTGAACTTCCTCTCCTTCATCAATATTGTAAACTAACAGCAGTCTTTCCTTAATTCTTTTTACAATATCTCGTCTGCTTTCAGGATTAAAATCGTAGATTATTTCTTCTTTCTGTGTGGGATCGTCCTTACTTGCCCAGGTAACAGTTATCTCATCATCATCGGTCGTATCTGCCTTTTCGAATGAAAATACAACTGGATCAATTTCCGCATTCAACAAACTTTCTTCATCATAAAGCTTTTTCATCTCACGAACAGTTTTGTAAATAGCCTGCGGTTTTAATATTTGACCTGATACAAATGTAACAACTTTATCAAGGTCCTCCTCGTCTAATTCATCGTTTCCCTTAAAGATGTATTTTTCAATTCTAGGATGTTCTTTAACTTTAATAACTAGAAAAATCCCGTTATCAATTTTTTTCTCAATTTCAATCTTAATATCTGATGTAAAAAGACCTAGCTTCCAGAGTCGACGAATTGCATTTAAAGTCTGATCACCTGGAATTTCAATTTCATCACCAACCTTTAATCCACTATTAGCTATTATTGTCGAAGCATCCGCAGAAGTATTCCCTTCAACAGTAATTCCCAAAATTTTGTAATTCGCTTTTTGTAATTGAGGGTAAACATCAATCGAGGAAAGAATTACTAAAAAAATACTAAGGCTAAGCCAAGCTCTGGATATATATCTAATTTTTTCTATTTTCAATTTGCTCGCTGACAAGTCCGAATCTTCTCTCTCTCGTTTGAAATTCATTAATTGCATCAATCAGGTCTTTAGTACAGAATTCTGGCCATAGAACTTCAGTTATATATATTTCAGAATATGCAATTTGCCAGAGTAAAAAATTGCTTATTCTCATCTCACCACCACTTCTAATAACTAATTCTGGATCAGGCATTTTATTAGTTTCTAAATTTTTTGCAATGAGATCTTCATCAATTTCTTTAACGTCAATTATACCGTCTTTAATATCACTACTTATTTTTTTGACTGCATTTGTAAGTTCCCATCTACCGCTATAACTAAGGGCAAGATTAAGAGTCATTTTTGTGTTATTGCTAGTTTTATCGAATGAATATTCTAATTCTTCTCTTACCTTTGATGGAAGCTGATCTATATTTCCTATTGAAGTTAACTTAATATTATTTTTATTAAGTTCATTGGTCTCATCCTTTAAACTTTTAACTATAAGCCTCATCAAAGTTGAGACCTCAGTTTTGGGTCGTTTCCAATTTTCTGTTGAGAAAGTATAAAGTGTTAAATATTGAACACCAAAATGAGCGCATGCTTCAACAATTTCTCTTACTGTTTCTATCCCTTTTCTATGACCAGCAACTCTGGGCAGACCTTTGTTTTTTGCCCACCGACCGTTGCCATCCATAATAATAGCAATGTGTTTAGGAATATTTCCTAACAGTTTTATCTTATCAATTTTATCTTTATCACTTTCTGATAAAACTTTTTTCACTCACTTTCCAATAAATTTTTAAATGACTACACAAAATAGGTGGCAGTGGTCTAAATGTCAAGATTCTTAGGAGTATTGAGAAATTTTGACACTTTTAGACATTCTTGGCTTTATACAAAGCAATTGAGATTTTGATCCTAAAAAAGAAAATTTTTAATTGGGTTTAATTTTTGAATGGTGGTGAAGAATTAAATGTCTTCACTTGAAGTGGTAACTATTTTAATGTTTTTTCTTAACTCTTCCTCAATCTGTAAAAGAAAAGTCTCAACCTCTGGCCTAAGTTCATCTGTACAGCCAATGAATAATGTAACCTTTTTAAATGAATATTTGCTTTTTTGGTTAGCTAAAAATTTGATCTTTGCTAAAATTTTTGGATTATTAAGATCTTCTTTGGTTAATGTAATGCCTAGCACATATTTTTTGTTAAGTTTTCCGACTGCATCAACTTCATAATCACCTATGGGATTAGGTTCGGGGAGATAGGTCCCATGCTTTCTACTTATAGTTAAGAATCCATTTTTCCAGAAATGCTTAATTAGCGAATCAATCCTATCTTTATCGGTCATTTTCGTCATTTTTCAAAACCTCAATTTAATATCGGAATAATTGGTGAAAAATGCGAGTAATTTAAAACTTTTAAGTTTAAAACTTTATCATATTCTATCATTTTGATTTCAGGTGAGTTATTAACTCGACCGTAAACCACCTTTTTACCGCTTCGGTTCTTACTGATAAAATATGGTTCCAATAAAGTTTCTCTAAGATTATAGAGCATTTTTACTCTATTTCTATTCAAAATAGCTTTGGCAAATATCTCTGTTTTCATTTCTTTAGTCCTTTCAATTATACCATCTAAAAACACCAATAGCTTTACCGACTATTGAAAAGTCGTCAAATCTATTTATCAAAATATTCTCATAATTATCGTTTTCTGGTATTAAGGTTATATTATTATTTTTCTTTTGGAACTTTTTAAGTGTCGCTTCGCTTCCTAGTAAAGCAACAACAATTTCTCCATTGTTTGCATTTTTCTGTGGATTTACAATCACGATATCTCCCTCAAAAATGCCAGCATTGATCATACTATCTCCTTTAACTTTAAGTGCAAAACAATCAGGCTTTCCTCTGATTAGACTTTTATCAATGGAAAATGTTCCTTCAATATTTTCTTCTGCCAATATCGGTTGACCAGCAGCTACCCGACCAACAATAGGGAGTTCTACTATATTGGAATTTTCTTGCAAAGATTTTGAGTTTGAATCATTGATTGATAAAGTTCTGCTAGATTTTTCAGCTATGTTTATATAACCCTTTTTAATAAGAGCATCTATGTGTCGTTTAACACCAAATGTGCTTGAAATATCAAATTCAAAACCTATTTCTCGATAAGTCGGAGGATATCCATTTTCATTTATAAAATTCTTAATGAAAGAATAAATATCTTTTTGTCGTGAAGTAAGATCTTTTTTCATATTAGTGCTCCAATGTTCACTACTAAGATAGTGAACAAAAGAACACTTGTCAAGAAAAAAAGATTTAAAATGAAAAGAGCGAATCTATGGATTCGCTCTTCAATTCATTATTTATTTCTACTTGATTACTTTGTAAGCAAAAGCTTTATCGATTTTCTTTCGTTTTTAGTTATTATTTGAGAGAAATAAACACCCGAGGGGAGATTGTTAGCGTTGAAAGAAATTTTGTGTGTACCGGCGTTAACAAATTCATTTAATAATGTTGTTACTTCATTTCCAATAATATCATAAATTTTTATTAACACATCGGATGATTCATTTAAATGATACTGAATTGTTGTTGATGGATTAAATGGATTTGGATAACAAGTGATAAGTTCGAAATTATCCGGAGTTGTTTCAATCTCTGAAATACTTGTAATAGTTTTTGTTGTAAAAGATATTTTTACTGAATCACCAAGAAAATAGTTATCAGTACTGCCTAGTCCCTCATAAAGTAAAATATGATAAGTGGAATTTTCATCAAGGGAATCTTTTGGTGTGAAAGAAATTATTCCATTTGCTAAAGCAGACAAGTTAGCAGTAATTGAGACACTATTTTGGTCGGAATCAATAAATTTGATATTTCCGCCCAAAGTATTTGAAGAAATCGAAGCATCAAATACTAATTGAATATTAACATTAGGATTAACTTCTTCTTGCCCATTAATTGGGTATGATGATTTGAGACTTAAATTGTCTTTCAATTTTGTTACGAAGGAAAAACTCAACTCATTTTCCAAATTGATTCCCCATTTACTTTTAGCATCTGTTGAAATTACTACTTGATAATTGGTTTTAGGGCTAAACGGTGATGGAGTAAAATAGAATTTACTACCTTCATCATTCCAACTAACAGATCCAAAAGCTGTTGGTGTTAAAGTAAAAGCACTTTCAACACTTAGTGTATCCATTGGATGCGAGAACTCAATTACTATGTCTTTAGTTAAATACGCACTATCAATTTCTGAACTGGGATAATTGTATTCCACTACTGGAGCTGCTTCAATATCAACCAGTTTTGATCGGGTTAATAATCTCAAATCCGGTAATCGATTAATTATTTGTGTTCCTGGACAAGAAGTTGTATAAGATCCATAAGTTCCTCCACTTTGTTTGTGGCCTGTAATATTGTCATTGTCAGCTCCAATTGCTGCGTGATAACTAACTCCAACTGGATCAATATCAAATTTATCACACAGAAAAGCAGAAATTCTAGCAATCATATTTAAACCCTCCTCACTAGGAGTTGATGATACATAATTCCCGATGAAGCATATTCCTGAAGTATTACCATTCTTTGCTGTATTATGGGCTCCTTGTACGTTTTCTTGCGTATCACTTTTCCAAGCACGTCCTTTATATAATACTCCATTAGGATCAACAAGCCAATTATAACCTATATCATCCCAACCATTCCCATTTACATGATATTCCCAATAAGCAAGAACAACTGCTGCAAAATCACTTGAGGTTGTATTGCTTGCGCTATGATGAATTATTAAATGAGTTAAAGGTGCTGTTAATGTTCGTGAGCTTACATGTTCATCTTGAGGACATCCCCAACTTTTCCTACTCACGAATTCTGGTCTTTCATACGATAATGTTGTTTTATTTAGCTTGGATTTTATAAGATTATCTTCTTTGATATTTTCCGGTGTTGCTCCCGGACTAATGAAATGAAAATTCAGTTTCGATAAATATTCTGTATCAGAAATTTTCATTTGAAAGAATTTAACATCGCTTTCGAAAAACGATAGTACAGCATATATTTTTAATGGTTCAATAGCATTATCATGATCATGTACAACAATCTGCCAATCTGTCCAATTTATCTGATCAATTGAAACTCTAATTTCAAATTGAGGATGAGCATCTTCTTGTTCTAAATCAGCATTAAAACCAATTGCTAAAAATGGTTCAGCATCTTTCAATGGTATTTCAATTATTTCAGAAACAAACTCTGCTGAAGTTGTTTTAGATAAATTCTTCGAAACATTATATTGAAGTTTACTGTTTCGTATTTCTTGTCCACTTAAATTATATAGTAATGCAAAACTAAATATTAATATAAGAGCAGTTTTTAATAATGTATTTTTCATCGTATCCTATTATTTATTATTAATCTATTCCACTTTTGTTAACCAATTATGCTTATCTTCGATTCTTCCATATTGAATTCCAGTTAATTCTTTATATAATTTCGTACCTAGTTCACCAGCATGTTCATCACTAAAACTAAGTTCAGTATCATTATACTTTAATTTACTAATTGAAGAAATAACTGCAGCAGTTCCTGTTCCGAACAATTCTACTAGTTTTCCATTGTTATAAGCATCAATAATTTCTTGTAACGAAACATCTCTTTCATTTACATTATGCCCCCAATCTTTCAAAATCTCAAGAACCGACATTCTTGTGATACCAGGTAAAATTGTACCTGAAAGTCGTGGTGTGGCTACTTCGTCTTTAAACTGCACAAACATATTCATTGTTCCGACTTCTTCAATATATTTTTGCTCAAGTGCATCTAAATAGAGTACTTGAGTAAATCCTAATTTATTAGCTTCTTTTTGAGCGAAAAGGGAAGCCGCATAATTCCCAGCGGTTTTACAATCACCAACTCCACCTCGTACTGCTCTTACAAATTTTTTGGTTACCATAATGGGAACTGGTTTAAATCCTTCTGGATAATATGGTCCAACAGGACTTAACATTATAATAAATTTATAATTATCGCCTGGCTTAACACCTAAAAATGGATCGGTAGCAAATATTACTGGTCGAATATATAGTGAATATCCAGGTTTACTTGGTATCCAATCCTTTTCGATTTTAACTAATTCTTTCAATGCATTTAATACAAAGTCGATATCAATTTCAGGTATGCACATCTTTCTTGCAGAATTGTTTAACCTTTCAAGATTCTTCTCCGGACGGAACATTACAATGTCTCCATTTTCCTGTTTGTATGCTTTAAGTCCTTCAAAAATTGCCTGTCCATAATGAAATACAAGTGCAGCTGGACTCATATTAATATCGCTGAACTTTTTTATTGTTGGATTTTGCCATTCACCATTTTTTGATGAATAATCCATTTCAAATACATGTGTTGAAAATGTTCGTCCAAAGATCAATTCCTCAGGAATTTGAACATTTTTACTTTCAGACTCTAATTTGTAAATTAAATCATCCATTTTTTTTGCCTTCAATTACTTTATTAAATTGTCAGTTTAAATCAACAGAACAATAGTAAAATAGAAAAATAAATTTGTGATAAATAATCTACAAATACAAGGAAAATAGGATTACTCACATCAATTCATTCATCATAACCTTTATGTGAAATTGGTCTGTTTCTACTTCAAAAAAAAATGAGTAAGTTTGTCCAATATTTGAAAACATTTATTCTATATTTTATTGTGAACATAATTGCAAAACTTGGCAGATTAACTGGAAACTTTCTTCAAGAAGTTGGACAAATTAGTAATCTGTTTTTTTCCATTTTGAGATTTACTCCAAGAATTTTTAAAGGTAGAAAACTGTTATTATTCCAAATGGAACACATTGGAGTAAATTCGCTGCCCTTGGTAATTGTAATCGCAATCTTTACCGGAGCCGTAGCAGCATGGCAGGCAGCTTACCAACTAAAAGGAGTTGCACCTATGTCTTTTCTAGGAACAGCTACAAGCAGGGCAATCATCACCGAGTTAGGTCCTGTTTTAACTGCAATCGTGATAGCTGGAAGAATTGGTGCTTCAATTGCTGCTGAATTAGGTTCTATGCGTGTGACAGAGCAAATTGATGCTTTAGAGACAATGGGGATAAGTCCGGTTCGCTATTTGGCTATGCCAAGATTCTATGCATCATTAATAATGATGCCGATATTAGTTGTATTTGCCAATGTGATTGCAGTTGCAGGGGCATATATTATTTCTAACTATTTTTTAGGAGTATCTTACGCAGTTTTTTTTGATTCTGTAAAAAGATTTTTTTTGATGAGTGATTTTATATTTGGTATGACAAAGGGAATGATATTCGGTGCAATGACAGCATTATTAGGATGTCATATTGGATTTAGAACTGTAGGTGGCGCTGAAGGTGTTGGTTTATCTACAATTCGTTCTTTTGTACTTTCAGCAGCAATGATTCTAATTTTAGATTATCTTTTATGGTCACTTGTATTCTGATAAATTGAATATAGACTTTATTGATACCCTTAAATTCAAATTGAGAAATCTGGAATTGTTCCGTATAAGGAAGTATTTTTAATAATTAAATAATATAATTTGAATATTGGCTAAGAGAATTTTTGACATATTACTCACTTTGATTTTACTCCCATTTCTAATTCCTGTGGTCTTAGTATTTGCAATTATATTAACTGTTGAACTGCAAAGTTTCCCCTTTATTGTTCAAGAAAGAGGAATTACATTAAAGAAATTTCGATTCAAAATTATCAAGCTTCGAACAATAAAAGAAAATAAGAATATTAAAAGATACTACATTGCAAGTGTTTTCTATAAACCTCAATATATTGATGATGTCCCAAAATTTGCTGGGTGGCTTCGTCGTACAGGATTAGATGAATTACCCCAAATATATAATATCTTAAAAGGAGAGATGAGTTTTGTCGGTCCGAGACCTTTAATGATTTCTGATCTTACACTCCTTAAAACATACGACTGGAAATATTATAAAATTAGGGCTAGTTTTGATTCCAAACCAGGTATTACCGGGTTATGGCAAATATTTTGCAATAGGGAAGAGGGTGCCAAGAATTTAATTGCGCTTGAAAAGATCTATGATGAGATGAAATCAGTGTCTTATGATTTAAAAATTTTACTATATACAGTTCCAGTTGTTCTAACAGCAAATAATGCAGATTCAATTTTTTCGTCAACTTCTTTTCCTTTTCTTCAAAAATCATTTGTGTCAAGTTCAACCGATCTTGAAATAACATTTGCCAAATCAAATAAAAAAATCACAGATTCCCTTGATGATTATCAGATCAGTTTACCTGGTAACTGGTGGACTACAGATGAGTCAGTTGAGATTGCAAATAGAAAGAAAAATAGGTTTGAATTGCTATTAGTTAAACCATCAACTCAAAAGACAGCATAAACCATATCTTTCCCTCCAGATTTTATGAAAAATCTCTAAAATTATAAATTTTTATCATCTTGTATTGTTTATCTCTTGTTGAATGATGTTAGTCTGCCAAAGAACACAAAAACAGACAATTATAATAAAAAACGAAGTATTTTATCTAGTTTATACAAACCAAAAATAATGGATTCGGATTTGTCTTTAAATCTTATAAAATATTTTTACGAAGTTTTAATTTTTTACTTGTGTAGATTTTTTAAAGGATATATGTTTCATATGTAAACGAAATTTATTGTGCACTGGATTAAATTATTGAGCAGAAATTCTTTCTACATAGACAATAGATTATTATCTACACTTAAGTTAAAATATAGAATAAACTATATAACTTTAATCAACAAGGTATCTAATACCAAATGGATACTCATGGGCAAGTCATTTCGATTATTAAAATCACCAAAACAATATAAATTCTTTTTCAAACAATCAATTAAGGAGTTACTATGTCAGAGTATGTAAACGCCCTCATGTCAGAGGTAAAAGGGAAAAATCCCAGTGAACCTGAATTTCATCAAGCTGTAGAAGAAGTTGTGATTTCACTGGAAACTGTTATGGAAAAACATCCTGAGTATCGTGCAGCAAAGATACTTGAAAGGATCATTGAACCTGAGAGGGTAATTCTGTTCCGTGTTCCATGGGCGAACGATCAGGGGGAGGTTCAAGTTAATAGAGGATTTAGAATAGAGATGAATTCTGCTATCGGTCCTTATAAAGGCGGATTAAGATTCCATCCATCTGTAAATCTTGGTATTCTAAAATTCCTCGCATTTGAGCAAGTGTTCAAAAATAGTCTAACGACACTACCTATGGGTGGTGGTAAAGGTGGTTCTGATTTTGATCCAAAAGGTAAAAGTGATGGCGAAGTTATGAGGTTTTGTCAAAGTTTCATGACTGAACTTAGTAGGCATATCGGCCCAAATACTGATGTGCCGGCTGGTGATATTGGGGTAGGTGGAAGAGAAATCGGATTCTTATTTGGTCAGTATAAAAAAATCAGAAATGAATTTACAGGTGTTCTTACAGGTAAAGGCTTAAACTGGGGTGGTTCGTTGATTAGACCTGAAGCAACTGGATATGGTGCAGTTTACTTTGCAGCAGAAATGTTGGCTACACGTAACGATTCTCTTGAAGGCAAAACATGCTTGGTTTCTGGTAGTGGAAATGTTGCTCAATACACAATTGAAAAATTGCTTGATCTTGGAGCAAAAGCAGTTACTATTTCAGATTCAAGCGGATACATCTATGATGAGGAAGGAATTGATAGAGAGAAATTAGCATATGTTATGGAATTAAAAAATGTGAGAAGAGGTAGAGTAAAAGAATATGCTGAAAAATACCTTAATGCAGTTTATACTCCATTTGATGCTAGTCTTGATCATAATCCATTGTGGAATCATAAAGCAGATTGTGCTTTCCCAAGTGCTACTCAAAATGAAGTAAATATTACAGATGCGAAGAATTTACTTGATAATGGAGTGTTTGTAATAAGCGAAGGTGCAAATATGCCTACTACTATTGATGGTATCAATCTATTCATAGATAAAGGAATACTTTATGGTCCTGCAAAAGCCGCTAACGCAGGTGGTGTTGCAGTTTCTGGTTTAGAGATGGCACAAAACAGTATGAGATATGGTTGGACAAGAGAAGAAGTTGATAATCGATTACAACTTATCATGAAAAGTATTCATACTACTTGTGTTGATACAGCTGATAAGTATGGAACACCTGGCAACTATGTAAATGGTGCTAACATTGGTGGATTTATTAAGATTGCAGATGCAATGTTAGATCAGGGTATTGTATAATTATACTGATATCAATATTTGTTTGATTATTCAAGGCGCAGAAATGCGCCTTTTTTATTATTTTGAAATACCATTAATCTAAAATATCACATAAAAATATAGAGCTAAATGACTTCGCAGCCGATTAAATTTGATAAAAAGTATATTGTAGAAAGTAAACATGCCAAGTTTCAAGATTTCCACAATTTAATGTCCTTTAGAATTAGAGACATTATTCTTGTTTCAAGTATGTATGATTTCTATCTGTTTGAAGAGGATGGGCGTCTATATGAATTAATCAGGAGGGAGTATCAAGGTTTAAATCTTAGTAATAGCCCAGAGTTGGTACACGTTTCAAGTGGTGAAGAGGCTATTGAACTAGCAAGAACAAAGGAAAGATTTAATCTTATAATTACTACACTTCATGTTGAAGATATGGATGCAATTCAATTAGCAGAAAAAATCAAACAAGAGAAAATTGATATACCGGTTGTACTGCTTGGCTATGATAATGATGAAATGACTGAGATAATTAAAAGCACAAGATCAAAAGTATTTGACAAGATATTCATGTGGCAGGGGGATTTCAGAATTATTTTTGGCATCATCAAATATTTTGAAGACAGAAAAAATATTCAGATTGATACAACTCAAGTAGGCGTACAGGTTATCATTCTTATTGAAGATAGTGTTCGGTTTTATTCTTCATACTTACCTATCGTTTATACTGAGGTTGTGAAACAAGCCAATCGGTTGATGGCAGAAGGTGTAAATCTTTTTGATCGATTCATGAAAATGAGAGCTCGACCAAAGATCATTCTATGCTCAACATATGAGGAGGCATGGGATTATTATAAAACTTATCAAAAGTATATTTTAGGGGTGATATCTGATGTCGATTTTATTAAGGGAGGTAAACAAAATAAAAGAGCAGGACTGCTCTTTGCAAAAAAGGTAAAAGATGAATACTCCGATTTGCCAATCTTACTTCAATCAAATAATCAAAAAAATGAAGAATATGCACATGATATTGGAGCATCTTTTGTTTTAAAAAGTTCAAGTACACTTATGGAAGATTTGCGCAAGTTTATGAATGAGCAATTTAGCTTTGGTGATTTTATCTTTCGACTGAGAGACGGAATAGAAGTTGGAAGAGCTGTGAATCTTATTGAACTTGGGCAGCAATTGGCGCTTGTACCGGAAGAAAGTGTTGCATATCATTCGTCTAGAAATCATTTCTCAAATTGGCTCAAAGCAAGAGGAGAATTTTGGTTAGCTTATCAATTACGTCCACGTAAGGTCGATCATTACAGATCAATGGAAGCTTTACGTGAAGATCTGATGGATGCAGTAAGAAGTTATACCAAAGATCGGCAGCAAGGTGTAATAACAGATTTTGATCCGGATACATTTGATAAATTGAGTTTTTTTGCTCGCATTGGAGGAGGCTCAATTGGCGGAAAAGCTCGTGGTCTTGGATTTTTTAATAATCTGCTTAGTAGATTCAATATAAATAGAAGAATTAAAAATGTAAATATTTGGGTTCCTACTACAGTCGTGGTTGCAACGAATATTTTTGACCAATTCATGGAGGAGAATGTTTTAATAAATTTTGCATTAAAGTGTGAAAGTGATGAAGAGATTAGAGAACGTTTTATTAGTGCTTCAAAATTTCCACATCGTGCAACCAGGAATTTAAGGAAATTCTTAAAAATTGTGAATAGACCGTTAGCAGTTCGTTCTTCAAGTTTATTGGAAGATTCACAAGGACAACCTTTCGCAGGAGTGTATGATACTCTTATGCTTCCAAATAATCATCATGAAATAAATATACGTTTAGAGCAGTTAATCATAGCGATCAAACAAGTATATGCATCAACTTATTTTAAAAAGGCGAAGCAATATATAAATGTTACTTCTTACAGACTTGAAGAAGAAAAGATGGCGGTTATTATTCAGAAGATGGTTGGTGAAACTCATAATGATAAATATTATCCAGAGATATCCGGAATGGCAAAGTCATATAATTTTTATCCGACAAAACCATTAAAATCTGAGGATGGGATTGTCTCGGCAGCTTTTGGATTAGGGAAGACTATTGTTGAAGGTGGGGCAACTGTTAGATTCTGTCCAAGGTATCCATTAAATAGAATTCAGCAAAGTACAGTTGAAGGTGTATTAAATTACAGTCAGAGAAAATATTTTGCTCTTGATATGGTAAGCAGTGGTGATAGTACAGTTTTAATGGAGAATGATCTTTTAAAACATTACGAAGTTCATAATGCAGAAAAAGAGGGGACACTTGCCCAGGTTGGTTCCACTTACTCACATCAAAATAATACTATATATGATGGAACATCAAGAGATGGGCTAAAAATTTTTACATTAAATTCATTACTTAAATTTAAAACTTTTCCACTTCCTGAAATAGTAGATATTTTACTTGATATGGGTAGATGGGGGATGAGCACACCGATTGAAATTGAGTTTGCGGTCAACTTGTCAGTTCCTAAAGGTGTGTTTAAGGAGTTTGGCGTTCTTCAAATGCGACCACTAGTAATAAATACAGAACTTGAGGAATTAGATATAAATGGTTATGGCGATAAAGAATTAGTTTGCCGATCGAATTTTGTTCTTGGTAACGGGATAAGTAAAGATATTCGAGATATAGTTTTTGTAGATGCTGAAAAATATGAAAGATCAAAGAGTATAGAGACTGCAAAGGAAGTAGCATATT
The DNA here is from genome assembly GCA_039714835.1 of Bacteroidota bacterium. GTDB lineage: Bacteria > Bacteroidota > Ignavibacteria > Ignavibacteriales > Melioribacteraceae > SZUA-22. Next base: position 20,815 of record JBDLIN010000024.1, read on the forward strand.
TCAATGCAAAATTACAGAAAAGAAACACACCGTATCTTTTAATAGGAGTCGGACGGTGGGGCTCATTCGATCCATGGTTAGGAATTCCTGTCACTTGGGATCAAATATCTGGTGCAAAAGCAATAATTGAAAGTAACTTCCATGATTTTGATGTTGAGCCTTCACAAGGATCTCATTTTTTCCAAAATCTTACTTCATTTAAAGTTGGATATTTTACTGTTAATGAACATTTAGGAAAAGGATTTATTGACTGGAAATGGCTTGAGGAGCATAAAGTAAAAGAAAAGAAGGAATTCACTTATCATATTAAATTAAAGAGCCCATTGACAATTAAAATTAATGGACATGAAAATAAGGGGCTAATTATTAAGCCAAATATTGAGTAGAGATAGCCACAAATCCCGATTAAAAACATCGGGACAAGTTTTCACTAATTGGCACTAATAATTAGTGTTGATTCGTGGCAATATTTATTGAAAATAATATTGATTTCGTTTAAGTTTCATCGTTAGAAATAATTTAAAAAGGGAGTAAAAATGCCAAACGTTAAAATTACACCTGCTGTTAGAACGGAGAATATTACATATGCTGTACGAGATATTATTGTTCTTGCAAATGAAGTTGCAAAAACCGGTAAAGAAATGTTATATCTAAATATCGGTGATCCGAATATTTATGATTTTGAACCTCCTCGACATATGGTGGATGCGACCTATAAAGCAATGCTCGATAATAAGAATGGATATTCACCTTCATCCGGTATTAAGCCAGCAGTTGATGCAATTGAACGGGAAGCAGAGAGAAAAGGGATTAAAAACATTCAGGATATCTTTGTTACTACCGGCGCAAGTGAAGCAATTGAACTTGCCTTAACAGCACTTGTTAATGACGGTGAAAATGTTTTAACTCCTACTCCTGGATATCCATTATACACTGCAGTTGCAAGTAAACTGCAGATGATGGAAAATCCTTATTACCTTGATGAAGAGAATGGTTGGCAGCCTGATATTGAAGATATTAAAAGTAAGATCAATGATAAGACTAAAGCAATAATTATTATTAATCCTAATAATCCAACTGGCTCAATTGCAAATTATGATACATTGAAACAACTAGTTGATCTTGCTGTTGAAAACGATCTTGTAATTTTTGCAGATGAAATTTATGATAAACTTTTATTTGATGATAAAGAACTTGTATCAATTGCTTCTGTTAATCCCGATGCGTCTGTAATTACATTTGGTGGATTATCAAAAAATTATATGGTTCCCGGATTTAGAATTGGTTGGGGAATTGTAAGTGGTCAAAAAGAAATTCTTTCAGATTATGTGGAAGCAATTAATAAAATGCTTCGTGCAAGATTGTCGGCAAATCACCCTGAACAATATGGAATTCCGCCAGCGCTTGAAGGAGATCAATCACACTTGACTGAAGCTTTGGAAAAATTGACTAGAAGAAGAGATATGACTGTTGATATGTTAAATGCAGTTCCTGGAATTTCTTGTGTTAAACCGGAAGGATCGTTCTATGCATTCCCGAAAATTGATATAAAGGGCAACGATAATCATTTCGTTTCAGAATTAATTAAAGCAACAGGTGTTGTAGTTGTGCCTGGCAGTGGATTTGGTCAGAAGCCTGGTACTAAGCATTTCCGTGCTGTATTCTTACCTCAAGATGAAGTACTTGAAAAAGCTTATAAAAATATTGGTGAATTTCTTGAACAATACAAAGAGAAGTTTGAGAAATAGAACAATATTTTAACCGCAAAGAAAACAAAGTAGGTGCAGAGTTCACAAAGAAATTATTTATAGCTACTAGATATTCGGTGGCTGTAATTATTTGTTGCACTCAAGTGATGGAGAAGTGCAATCACTTTTTGACATTTGCCATTTCACGTTTCACATTTTTATTCAATATATTAGCACCTCAATTTTAAAAACAAAACATGATCCAAGAAAATTATAAAATAACGACCTTAGATAACGGAATTAGAATTGTAACTGAAAATCTTCCTCATGTAAATTCCTTTGCACTTGGATTTTGGTTCAATACTGGTTCACGAAATGAAAATTCCCAAAATAATGGAATAAGTCATTTTACTGAGCATATGCTTTTTAAGGGTACTAAAAAGAGAAGTTCAAAGAAAATATCTGATGAAGTTGAATCATTAGGTGGATATCTAAATGCATTTACCTCCAAAGAGCACACCTGTTATTATGGTAGAGGATTAAGCCGACATCTTCCGAAAGTATTAGATGTTCTTTCTGATATGGTTCAGAATTCTGTCTTTAAGGCCAGTGAAATTAAAAAAGAATCCGGTGTAATTGTAGATGAACTTAACGATATTGAAGATTCACCGGAAGAATTGATATTTGACAAATTTGAGTCTAATCTCTATAAAGTAAATAGTTTGCACTATCCAATTATTGGAACTGAACAGAATATTAGATCACTCAAACATAATGATTTCAAAGAATATTTGAGGAATTTCTATACATCAAATAATATGGTAATATCAGCATCCGGCGAGATCGATCATGAAAAGCTCGTTAAGTTGGTAGAGAAAAATGTAAAATTAAAGATTGCTGAAAGAAAGAATAGAATTAAAAAGCTAAAATTGAAAAGAGCTGATAATCTACATATTCAAAAAGAGATTCAGCAGGCTCATGTTATTATTGGTAGAAGTGCAGCTGGATATAACAGTAAAGAACGTATCAAAGTTAATTTAATTTCTCATATTCTTGGAGAGGGAAGTAGTTCTCGGTTATTTCATACTTTGAGAGAGAAAAATGGTATAACATATCAGATTAACACATTTCTAAATTCTTTTTCAGATATTTCAACATTTGGTGTTTACTTTTCAACCGGTAATAAAACACTACATAAAGCAAGTGATCTTGTTTACAGAGAATTCGATAAAGTTATTAACAAAGGTATAAATAGGCGAGAGTTCAACCGGGGTAAGGAGTATTTAAAAGGGCAGCTTCTTATGCAGTTAGAAAGCACAACAAACAGAATGGTTAGAATGGCACAATCTTTATTCTTGTTTGATAAAGTAAAGCTAATTCAGCAATCAATTGATGAAATAGATAAAATTTCGCTGGATGAAACTATTGAACTTTCAAAATCACTTCTTAATAAAGATAAATTCAGTAAGATTATTATAAGCTCAGAAAAGATGTAAAAATCCGATTTATATTGTACAATTATCAAGTTTAAAGAAATTGGTTTTTGTAATAATGCTAAAAGTTTTAACAATTTAAATTTAATTTAGCAGATTATTTTTATATTTTTCAACATTCTTTTATCATTTCTTACTAATACAATGTTTTCAAAAATTTTTTCAAGTGCGACATACGGCATTGATGCAGTTTTAGTGGAAGTTGAAACTCATTACGAAAAACAGCTCCCATCATTCACGGTTGTTGGACTCCCAGACAGTGCAGTTAAAGAGAGTAGAGAGCGTGTAACAGCTGCAATTAAGAATAGCGGATTTGAATTTCCCTTAAAAAAGATCACTGTTAATCTTGCACCAGCAGATATTAAAAAGGAGGGAAGTTCATTTGACTTGCCCATTGCAATTGGATTGCTAGCTGCTGGTGGAAAAATACCAGAAGAAAAAATAAATGATACATTATTTCTTGGTGAACTTTCTTTAGACGGTTCTCTCAGAAAAATAAAAGGGGCATTGCCGATAGCTGTGGAGGTGAGAAAATTTGGTATTAAGAAAATGATCCTTCCTAAAGATTCAGTTAAAGAAGCCTCTATTGTAGATGGAATTGATGTTTTCGGCGTTTCATCATTGAAGGAAGTAATTCAATTCCTAAATGATGAAATTGTACTCGATCCGGTTTTTACAAGTAAAGATGATCTGTTTTCTCAAGTTAATAAATATCACCTTGATTTTTCTGATGTAAAAGGACAGGAAAATGTTAAACGTGCTTTAGAAATTTCAGCTGCGGGTGGACATAATCTTATTATGATTGGACCACCAGGATCAGGCAAAACAATGCTTGCAAAAAGATTTCCATCTATACTTCCACCTTTGACATTCGAAGAAGCTCTTGAAACTACAAAAATTCATTCTATTGCGGGAATACTCTCAACGGATCTAGCATTAATTACTGAAAGACCTTTTCGTTCTCCCCATCACACTGTTTCGGATGCAGCTTTAATTGGAGGGGGTTCGTTCCCAAGACCAGGAGAGGTTTCATATGCTCATCACGGAGTACTTTTTCTTGATGAATTTCCCGAATTCAAAAAAAATGTCTTGGAAGTGATGCGCCAGCCAATGGAAGATTTTAGAGTTACGATCAGCCGTTCGAAAATGTCGTTGGAATTCCCAGCTAATTTTATGTTGGTAGCTGCAATGAATCCTTGTCCCTGTGGATATTATACAGATCCTACAAAAGAGTGCACTTGTAACTCTGGGATGATCCAAAAATATATGTCAAAAATATCAGGACCAATGCTTGATAGAATTGATATTCACATCGAAGTTCCGGCAGTTAAGTATAAAGACCTTTCATCTGAAACAAAAGGTGAAAGTTCAGAAATTATTCGTAAAAGAGTAATTACTGCAAGAGAAACTCAGATAGCAAGATTTAATGATCTTCCTCATGTACACAATAATGCAGATATGGGGACAAATGAAATAAGAAAATATTGCAATTTGGATACAACCGGTGCAGAGTTATTGAAAATGGCAATGACGAAATTGGGACTTTCAGCTAGAGCTTATGATAGAATATTAAAAGTAAGCAGAACAATTGCTGATATTGAAAATTCTGATAATATTTTACCAAATCATATAAGTGAAGCAATACAATATAGAAGTCTGGATAGAGAACTTTGGAATCATTAAATTTGAATATTGTTTTAAATAAATTAGGAAAATATAAATGGCAAAGAATTCATCATTTGATATAGTCTCAGAAATTGATTTTCAAGAAGTCGATAATGCGGTAAATCAATCAATAAAAGAGATCAGACAGAGATATGATCTTAAAGATTCAAAAACTGAGTTAGAATTAAATAAAAATGACAAAGTTATATCAATTAATTCTAAGGATGATTATTCATTAAAAGCTTCAATAGATATTCTTCAATCAAAATTTTTGAAAAGGGGATTATCACTTAAAGCATTAAAGTTAGAAGAAGTTGAACCGGCTGCTGGAGGAAGACTCAAACAAAAAATTAATCTTCAGAGCGGGATTTCTAAGGACAATGCAAAAAAGATCACAAAACTTATAAAAGATTTAAAATTAAAGGTAAACGCTCAGATAATGGATGAACGGGTTAGAGTACAAGGTTCGAAAAAGGATGAATTACAAACCGTTATAAATTTCGTAAAAGAAGCTGATCTCAATTTCCCAACTCAGTTTACAAACTATAAATAGTTAAGTTACAATTAAACATAAATTGTAACTTAAGCAGCAAAAAATAATCTATTTACACTTCTTGCATTAAAAAAATATTACTCATATATTTGTAGCTCGTTTATTTTGAAATAGGCGATTTCGGGCAGGCGCCGAAGTAGGAGAGTCGGGGCGGACTGTAAATCCGTTGGCTAAGCCTTAGGGGGTTCGATTCCCTCCCTGCCCACTATACAGAATCAAGTTGAAGGAGAGTTTGGAGCCTATTCAAATTCGTACTTCGGTTGAATATTCAAAAAAATAAGTATTGTTTATAATTTCAATTAAAATTTTTTAATTGGAAATATGTTTTTTTTGTTCTAAAAGTATTGAAGTTTTAAGCGGGGGTAACTCAATTGGTAGAGTCACAGCCTTCCAAGCTGTTGGTTGCGAGTTCGAGTCTCGTCTCCCGCTCA
>JBDLIN010000025.1:0-26527 GCA_039714835.1 Bacteroidota bacterium
AAATCAAATGCTTTATACTTAAATGTGGGTTCAGGTAATCCAACTTCTTTACATTTATTTCGCATCTTCATTATACCTCTACCTCGGGATACAGTGTAACCAGTTAGAAATATTTAAGCTATCTCAAATCATTCTCACTAGCAATATTTTCAAATACATGTTCCCATAAATCAATTATTTGCTTTTCATTAGTTATGTTTGATTCTTGATCTGGAAATATTTTCACAAAATCTCTAATCGATAATGAGAGATAGCCAGATGATGTATCCGCATATGATTTCAATAATCCAAGTGACTCTGTATCACCAGCTTTGAATACAGATATTTGCTTAATTGAAAATGGGAAAGTATGAATATGACTCGACAAATCCTTATAAATTGCTCTGTAATAGTTTTTACTTATACCAGCACTTTCTGATATCTGTGTGCTTGTTTTATCAAATCCAATTTCACCTTTTCTAAGTTTAGCTTTTTGTTTGGAATCGGTTTTTGCAATGTAATATTCATTCTCTAACAACTTCTCTTTTAATTGTCTAATTTCGTTTTCTATCTCGGGAATTGCCGAATTTGTAGAACCAATCGATTTTAACATTCTTAAACGTTCACTTTCTGAATGTAGATGCCATATTATGTAGCGAAATTCTTTTTCACTTTCATCAACTTCATCAATAATTAAATAATAGAATATATTATATGTTTCAATAAGTGCACGCACAATGACCGCTAATGACGAGAGATCCCAAATTTTAAAGTTTGATGGGATTTCATAAAGTTTTGTATTTGGAAGAAATTTTGTAATTGCAATTGAATGCATCGTAAGTTTTGCAAAGATATGAGAAGCATATTCCTCACGCCAAGTTTTCACTTTTCGGTTACTAGTGTTACTGGAAAGTTCGATACATTTATTACTCAATTGTTCGTATTCTTTAATTGTCTTCAAATAATCATTCATAAATTCTTGATTACTATTTAAACTATACCCTCTCAAAAATGCATCAGCTAACATCCGCTTTCTTCCCTCTGGCTGCAGTTCTAATATTTGTAAGGATGAATCAGAGCAGCCAATGAAGATCTCATTCTTTGTCTGTTTGATCTCTCCCGGAGAGAGTTTAACCGACTCATTAATTTTCGATTTGAATACTTTATATTTCAAATTATTATGGACAAAATAAGCACCAGGGAATGGTGAAAGTCCTCGAATTAAATTATGGATTTGTTTTGCTGGTTTGTTCCAATTTATCTCACCAAGTTCCTTTGTGATTTTGGGAGCGGGTGAGGTTAATTCATCATTTTGTGTTTGAAGTTCAACATCCTCATTTTCAATATCTTCTACAGTTTTTAAAACTAATTCTGCTCCAACGAGGCTCATTTTATCATGGAGTTTTCCAAAATCATCATCTTTAGTTATCTCAATTTTCTCTTGCAGAATTATATTCCCGGTATCAACTTTCTCTTTAAGAAAGAAAGTAGTTACTCCAGTTTCAGTATCTCCATTTATAAGCGCCCACTGTATAGGTGCTGCTCCTCTATACTTTGGAAGCAACGAGCCATGCAAATTAAATGATCCTTTTGTAGGAAGTTCAAAAACTGATCTAGGCAAAATCCTAAAGGCTACAATTATGAAGAGATCAGCTTGTATTTCCTTCAATTCTCGGATAAAAGTTTCATTATCAAGTTTTTCCGGTTGAAGTATTTTTAAATTCTGTTTTAATGCATATTCTTTTATTGACGTATACGAGACTTTTCTGCCTCGACCACGTTCTTTATCGGGAGCTGTCACAACAGCAACTACTTCATGCTCTTGATTTAGCTTATCTAACGATGGGACTGCAAAATCTGGTGTGCCGAAAAAAACTATTTTCATTTAATACTCTCAATTGGATGAATATGAACCTATTATCCATGTTACCAGTTCATATAGATTCCACGTCACGGAGTGGAAATCTGTCCGAGAACTCGTTTTCTGTCATGCTGAATTTATTTCAGCATCTATTTTTACTTTATAATCGAAAGAACAAGATTCCGGATCAAGTCCGGAATGACATAAGGTAACCACTTATTTAAATCCTCTGTATAAAGAAATTCTATCTTTGAGTCATCAGATAATCAACATCGACATCTCTTCTCATAATGTTGATCAATTCCCCTTTTAATTTATCTTTATCACCGAGTTCTACTCTATCCGGAATCATTTTCCCAATAAGGTGATCATATTCATGGAGAATGACTCTTGCAAGCCATGAGTCTGCCTCTAAGATCTGTTCCTCTTCATCTGTATCTAAATATTTAAGTTTTATAATTTCAGAACGTTCAACATCCGCTCTTAAATTTGGGAGACTAAGACATCCTTCTTCCATAATTATTTTTTCATTAGAATACTCAATGATCTCAGGATTGATAATAACGAGTGGTTTAAAATTCTCATATTCATCCAATCCTTTAAGATCAGCAATAAAGAATTTTTTGCTTAAACCAACTTGATTAGCAGCTAATCCAATTCCATTAGCATGACGCATCGTTTCAAACATATTTTGAATATTCTCTATCAGCTCATCATCTATCTTCTCAATAGGTTTAACGATCTCTCGCAAAATTGAATCACCATAAACATTTATAGGCATTATTGACATTTTTCTCTCACAAATACTTAATTCGTAATAATCTCTGCAGCTTGATCTTTATAAAGATATACTTCTGTTGCGTGGAACAACATTGTTATCGATAACCGAAAAATAATCAACATTTGTTGAAGAAAAAAGGTAAGAATTAAGAAATAAAATGGTGAACGCGGGACATATATAACTATTAGATTGTAAATTAATACTCCCAATCCCCCAATAACTGCCACTACCATGAAAGTGATAAAAATAAGAGTGATTCTTCCCCGAAGGAATTTAAGTGTCGCTCTAAAACCTTTTCTTACTTTTGTTTGATCATTAAGTGCCAGATAAACATCAACATAATCTGAGACTATTGAAACAGCTATTATCAGTATTGAAAGAATGACATATCTGATTGATCTTATACCCAGGTCTAACCAAACACTATTTATATTTTCTGAGATATTACCAATCCAAAGAGCAAAAAGATCGTTGATATTAAATATTATTAGAAACAGAGCAAGTGTAACTAACGTTACTTTCATAAATCTGTACCAGTATTTCACTCCTCCATAGAAAAAATCTGAGATGTGATTTTTATTAGGATTGTTAAAGATAGAGATCAGGCCTCCAGCATAAAAAGTTTGAATAAGTACATTAACTCCAACGATGCTATAAAAAAGGAATGGTAGTTTATCAAATAGATCTTCGTACAAATATCTGAATTGCATGTACCAGAAATAATTAAAGTTAAGTGCAAGTTTATTACTTAATATCGAATGCTGAAGATTATCCAATAGCATTGAATAAATTGGAATGGTTAGCACCAGCGATAAGGCAATGTTTGTTCCCCAGAGAAGAAGAATGAATTTCGTATTCTTCTGCACTAATTTGAATCCTCCTTTTAATATACCTCTGATCACCCAATACCCCCAATTATTAGAAGAGCATTCTGAAACCAGAAAAAGATACGAATTGCAAATGAGAGAGAACCCCAATATTGATTTTCAATAATGTAAGAGTTATTTGCAGAATTTAGATCAAGAATATTTTTAGACTGTGGATCTAGCTGGGCTGAAATAACTGTATCATTAGAATAAAAAATAAATCTTTTAAAATTATCTTTCCCATCCCAATAAAATTTAATTGTATCATTTTCTGTTAAGACATTTATAGAAATAGGAACAACGCCTTCCTCATTTCTCTTAACTAGAAGTTCATATTGGTTGCTTGAAATTTCAAATAAACTCTCGATAGCATAATCATACTTCTTTCCACTCTGGAATAGATCATGGATTAGTACAGCACTGTTAGAATCACATCCATCAGAAATAGCCTCAATAAATTGATCTGAAGTAGGATGATCGTATGAATAACGTTTATAATATTCACTGAGATTCTTCATGATCTTTTCGTTTCCAAGAAATCTTTCCAAGGTTAAGAATGCTAATTGCGGTTTTACGATTGAAGAAACTCTATATGCAGTATAGTCTGGGAAAGAATATGACGGCATTCCCATGTCGCCATAAATCGGACCACCATAGTATTCACTTATAAACCTTGCCCCCTCTGGTATTATTTGCTCACCTAATGTATAAATAAGAGGTATATGACTATATGAAAAAAAGTGTAATCCCTTTATTGGATAATACTTTGCAATATTAAAGTAGGAATGGAGATCACCGAATTCTGTCCTCACTAATTTTTCAGCAATGTAAGCACTAATTCCTTTTGATAGCCAGGATTGTTCAAGGTTGTTTGTAGCAACCATGTTTCCAAAATACTGTTCTGCTAACTGAGCAGCAATTGTATATTCTAATGTCTGCGAACTCACTGGTGAGATCATATCAAAATTTATTGCTAATATTTGAGGATATGACTTTCCCGTAGTTTTAGAATCATATGGAATTTCAACGATTGTCAATTTATTATTTGATAAACCAAAATATTTAGAGAGTCGATTTAAATATTTATCAACAGCATCGACATACCTTTCAATATAGCTCTCATTTCCTGTATGTGTAAATATTTTGAGCTCTACTTCATGACCTTTAATTAATAATTTTTTAGATGACTCAACTAAATTGCTAAACATCATCCAATTGAATGATGTTATATTATTGGCAGAACAATAATGTAATGTCCTTTCATTTTTTACCTCTATAGATTCTTGTCCTGGAACTGCTAGTTTATAGTCATTTGGAATATCCAGATGTACATCAAAATTCGCAAACTCTGAATGAGATTTGATAAATTTATGGAGTGGATACGCTTCAAATTGATCTGATGAATAAACTGCAATACTAGGATACCAATCTTCAAATTGCAAGAAATGATTTTCGGAAGTACTATTTATTGAATATTGAAAATCAATCTTAAGTGTATCCCCAGAATTCAATACCTCATTCAAGTTAAGTTTAATTAGACTACTATCAACGAATAAATTTGATTGAGTTGAAATAAATTCAAATTCTTCAAGGTTGAATGTTTTTTTTAGATCTATGTTATATAGAAATTTATCCCTATTTGTTGGTACATTAATGAATATTTCACTGAGTGGTATTTCAGTATTATTTATCCAATGTATAGAACCGGTAACATCAAATGAACTGTTTAATTCTGAATATGTGATATTGATTTGATAAGTTGTGCTTGCAGTTAGCTTGTTATTAGACTTTTGAATATTACTTTTCTTTTCACCACTATTTTTAGTTACATCTTTTTTATCTGCTATATTTTCAGAAAAATAAGTGAGTGCAGTGAAGATCAACAATAAAAACAATGCTATGATTTTCTTTATAAATATTCTCTTCAATTTTAATAAAGCCTTAAGAATTTCTGCAATTCAGTATCAACAATAAATAAAAATTAATAATATTCAAAACATTTAAATTAAAAGCATTTCAAATATTTACCCTAAAAAAATAAGAATCGTAGATTTTTATTTCTTATTTTTTGAAGAATATTAATTATTGTTTCAATGCATTTTAATCATTGCATTATTTCTGAGTATTAAAAGGAGTATATGACTCAAGCAAATAAAGGAAGAGAACAATGGAATTCTAAACTTGGTTTTATTCTAGCAGCTGCGGGCTCAGCGATAGGTCTGGGTAACATTTGGAAATTCCCTTATATAGCTGGTGAGAATGGTGGAGCTGCTTTTATTTTTATATATTTAATCTGCATTGCATTAATTGGTCTTCCTGTATTAATGGGCGAGGTACTTATAGGGCGAACCACTCAACGAAATCCAGTAGGTGCTTTTAAAAAATTAAGTAATTCTAAATTCTGGACTGCAGTGGGTGGTTTAGGCGTTTTGGCTGGTTTTGTAATTCTTTCTTTTTATGTTGTTGTTGCTGGTTGGTCTTTCGGATATGTTTTTGAAGCTATAAGTGGTGTATTCTACGAATTTAATAAAATTGAATCTGCAGGTAATCATTTCGGTAGTTTAACCTCTAATATTGTATGGATTGTTGGATTCACTGCTATTTTTCTTGTAGCAACTATGGGAATTGTTTATGGCGGTGTTCAGAATGGAATTGAGCGAGGAAGCAAAATAATGATGCCACTACTCCTTGTAATCCTTGTTATTCTTATGATCAAAGGGCTAACACTTCCTGGGGCAGAAAAAGGTGTTTCTTTTCTTTTGGATCCAAATTGGGACAACGTAACTGGCGAGACAATTCTCTTAGCTCTTGGACATGCATTTTTTACATTAAGTCTTGGTATGGGTGCAATGATGACCTATGGTAGTTACATGACTAAAAAAGATAGCATTCCCAATGCATCATTACAAATAATATTTTTAGATACAATAATAGCTTTAATTGCTGGTATAGCAATTTTTACTTCCGTTTTTGCTACAGGACAAAATCCTTCTGAAGGTCCAGGATTAATCTTCATTACATTACCAATTGTTTTTACAAAAATGACTGGGGGTTATATTTTTTCTGTTTTGTTCTTTTCATTATTATCAATTGCCGCTCTAACATCCTCCATTTCTTTATTAGAAGTTGTAACTGCTTATTTTGTTGATGAAAAAGGATGGGAAAGAAAAAAAGCAGTAATCACTTTCGGAATTCTTACTTTTTTAATTGCTGTTCCTAGTGCCCTTTCTTTCAATATATTGAGTGATATTAAAATTTTTGGATTAAACTTCTTTGACATAGCAGATTACTTAGCTTCAAATATTTTACTTCCACTTGGTGGATTATTCATTTCAATTTTCGTGGCTTGGATATGGGGTTTTGATAAAGTGCTGTTAGAATTAAAACAAGGTTCTGAAAATTTATTTGAGAATTTCCCATGGATTATCAGTGCATGGAAAATATTTATCAAATATTTTGCTCCTGTTCTTATCTTTTTGGTTTTACTAAGTAAGCTTAGGCTTTTAGATTTTATTTTACAATAACTATACAGAATATTCAATATGAAAAAATCTATTCTTGGAATAATTACACTCGGTACAATTTTTACAATCGTATTTTTGTATTCGCTTATCTTTGGCAACCTGCAGCCATTGTTTGATCTTGTATGGACATTTCCTGGTAACTTTGAATTTTTCCAAACTTTTCCTACCGAAGTCATCCCACTAGGAATAATTCCTTTGATGATTATCGTCCTAATTGGAACGGGAATATTTATAAGCTTTAAGTTAAGCTTTCCGCAGGTTACCCATTTTTGGCATGGAGTAAAAGTGACAATGGGTATTTACGACAATCCGGAAGATGAAGGCGACTTGAATCACTTTAAGGCCTTATCCACTGCTCTCTCTGCGACAGTTGGTATTGGTAACATTGCCGGAGTTGCTACAGCTCTTTATTATGGTGGTCCGGGTGCATTATTTTGGATGTGGGTTACTGCTTTTTTTGGTACTGCTTTAAAATATGCAGAGAGTACTCTTGGACATATGTACCGTGAAATTCTTCCGGATGGCACTACTGCCGGCGGCCCAATGTACACAATTGAAAAAGGTCTAGGAACTAACTGGAGATGGTTGGCTGTTGCATTTGCTAGTTTTGCAATTATCTGTTCCTTTGCTACTGGTAATGCAATTCAATCTTTTACAGTATCTGACCAAATCTATTCTGAAGTTACACAGCTTTTCGGTGCAACAGCATTTTTTACTTTTAAACATGAAGTATTTTCCGGATTTGAAGTTTCATTACAACAAGTCATAAACGGATTACTTCTTGCTGCAATTGTCGGTGCAGTTATTATTGGTGGTATTAAACGTATTGGAAACGTCACAGGAGTACTTGCACCATTTATGGCTGTGTTTTATGTGCTTGCCGGAATTGCAATTCTATTTGCAAATATGGGTGAAATACTTCCAAGTTTTGGATTAATTATTGATATGGCTTTTAATCCTCCAGCTCAAATTGCCGGTGTTGGAGGTGGTGCTTTTCTTGTATTTATGAATACCATGCTGTGGGGGATTAAACGTGGTCTCTATTCTAATGAAGCCGGACAAGGAAGTGCTGCAATTGCCCATTCAACTGCAAAGACAAAATACTCAGTACGCGAAGGTGCTGTTGCAATGTTAGGACCATTTATCGATACAATTACAATTTGTACTTTGACTGGATTGGTAATAATCACTACTGGAGCATGGCATCATACCCTTTTTTATGTTGAGCGTATTGATCCTAATTTTGCTGGAGAACTTTACAACTCTTCCCTTTTAACTTCTCTAGCTTTTAAGGAGGGATTAAGCTGGCTATTTGATTACGGTGACAAAATAATTACAATAGGTGTTCTTTTATTTGCTATTTCCACAATGATCAGTTGGTCATTCTACGGCGATAGAGCAACTTATTATCTTTTTGGGAAAAAGATGATCCTGCCTTACAAGTGGATGTTTATTCTTTTTGTATTTATTGGAGCAATTGCTGAGTTGGAAGCTATCTGGGCATTTGGAGATGCTGCATTGGGATTTATGACTTTCCCGAATTTAATTTCTATTATATTGTTATCCCCTGTTCTTGTTAAAGAAACAAAGAAATATTTTTCTAAAGAACATATCCCTTACAAAGAGAAGTTAAAAAACCGTCAAGACAAAACAGAGTAGTTTGACTTAGAAATATTAGTTATTAACTTTTTGCGAATCAATTTCCTACACATAAAAAAACCTCTTCATTTTGAAGAGGTTTTTTTTACAACAAATTATTCTGATTTTTATCCAAAGAAAGTTGATGATGCATTATATATATCTTCATCAACTGTCTTAAGTGTACCTACAGCTTCATCTAATGAAACAGCTACAATATTAGCACCTTGTAGAGAAGCCATTTTCCCAAACTCACCATTTGCAACTAGTTCTGCTGCTTTAACTCCAAATCTACTACCAAGCACTCTGTCAAAAGCAGTCGGTGTACCACCTCTTTGAATGTGACCAAGGACAACAGCTCTAGTTTCGTAACCAGTTCTTCGTCCTATTTCATCAGCAACTATGTTGCCAATTCCACCAAGGGCAACATGTCCAAATGAATCCTTCTCCAGTTTTTGAAGAACAAATGAACCGTCACCATCTTTATCATCCTCTGTATTGATCTTTGCTCCTTCAGCAATAACAACTATACTAAAAGATTTTCCTCTTGCATGACGTTTTGTTAATAAATTGCAAACTTCATCCAATTTAAATGGTCTTTCTGGAATCAAAGTAACATCAGCTCCTCCAGCTAATCCTGAGTGCAAAGCAATCCAGCCAGCATGTCGTCCCATAACTTCAACAACAATAACTCTGTTATGTGATTCAGCAGTAGTATGTAACCTATCAATTGCTTCAGTTGCAATGTTAATAGCAGTATCAAAACCAAATGTATAATCGGTACCACTTAGATCATTATCAATTGTTTTAGGGACACCAACTACGTTAATTCCATCTTTGTACAATTTAGCTGCAACACCCAAGGTATCTTCGCCACCAATAGCGACAAGTGCATCTAAGCCCATCTCCTTGAAATTTTGAATAGCTAGGTCATAGTAATTTTTACCTTCTTGATAAAGATTAGTTCTGGAAGAACCTAGAATTGTTCCACCACGATGCAAAATTCCAGAAATCGCATTATGATCTAACTGATAATAATCTTTTTCAAGCAAACCTTTCCAGCCATTTTTAATACCATAAACTTCATAACCTAATAACAATGATTTACGAACAACACCTCTAATAACTGCATTAAGTCCTGGGCAATCGCCCCCACCAGTTAGAATTCCAATTTTCATATTATGTCCTTATCAATTAATAAATATTTTATACTAAAGTTAATTTAGCAAATTTGGTCAAAAGTGTTTTGGTCCCAAATTCTTCAAAGGCAACACTTATTCTTTGGTTGTCACCCATCCCAGATATTTGCAAAATCTTCCCTGTTCCAAATTTTTCATGATTGACTCGACTCCCAACTCTATAAGACCGATGTTCTTGATCAAAGTCATCATAGCTTTCTTGATATAACTCATCGTAGTAAGATCGACGTCTGCGCGATGAACTAGCTCTTTCATTTACTGCATTCATTTCAAATACAGTTTCAGGGTCAAGCTCTTCTAAAAATCTTGATTTACTTTGATATGCAACTTCACCAAAACGATATCTTGATCTAGCATAAGTAAGAATAACTTTCTTTTCAGCTCTTGTAATAGCAACATAGAAAAGCCTTCTCTCTTCCTCTGTTTGAGAATCAGAATCAAACTTTGGATTTAATGGGAAGATATCCTCTTCGCAACCAGTAATAAAGACTAAAGGAAACTCAAGACCCTTTGCACTATGAATAGTCATAAGAGTAACATAATTATTGCTTTCATCATATTGATCTATGCCAGCCACAAGTGACACTTCCGAGAGGAAATCGTCTATAGTAGCTTTTGAATTTGTCTTAGTAAATTCAGCAATGCTGCCCAACAGTTCCTGCACATTTTCATATCGCTGTCGTGATTCTGCAGAATTTTCCTCTTTATACATTTTTAGAATACCAAGTTCATCAATAAGTGCTGCTGAAAGCTCATTTAGTGATAACTTATTTTTCAATTGTATGTATTTATCAAGGAGTAATTTAAACTGCTTTACGTTTTTCTGTATTCTCTCTTTTACTTCAATAACTTCAAAGACTCGAGACATAGTTGTGAAAAGTGAAAGATTAAACTTTCTCGAGAAATCTATCATTTTACTGATAGATGTATTACCTATACCTCTTTGCGGAAAGTTCATTATTCTCAGCAGACTCTCCTCATCATTTTGATTAGCTAATACACGAAGGTAGCCTATGATATCTTTTATCTCTTTTCTCTTATAAAATTCAACTCCGCCAATAATTTTATAAGGTATTTTTTCTCTTCGAAGAGCTTCTTCCAATGCTCGCGATTGAGAATTAATTCGATAGAGAATTGAAAAATCATTTAATGAAAGCTTCTTTGAAGTAATCTCTTTCTTTATCTGCTTTGCAATTCTAAAAGCTTCATCCTTTTCATCAGAACAACGCATTATTGAAATTTTTTCACCCTCATCATTTTCAGTCCATAATGTTTTCTGAATTTGTTTCGAATTATTGGCAATTACAGAATCAGCTGCTCGTAGAATTGTTTTTGTAGAACGATAATTTTGCTCAAGACGAAAAACTTTGGTTTTGTCAAAGTCCTTTTCAAAATGAAGAATGTTTTCTAATTCCGCACCTCTCCAGCCATAAATTGACTGAGCATCATCACCAACCACACATACTTTTATGCGGCCTGTTGTAAGCATTTTGATAATTTCATATTGTGCTTTATTCGTATCTTGAAATTCATCGATTAAGATATACTTAAATTGTTTCTTATATTTTTGAAGTATTCTCTGATTATTATTAAAGAGCTCTATTGGCTTTAATAGAAGATCATCAAAATCCATTGAATTATTTTCAAATAATCTTTTATTATACTCAATATATACTTGAGCTAACTTTTTCTCAGAAGGTGTTGTTGCAATATGTTTTGCATATTCATCAGAGAGGATCATTCTATTTTTTAGAGAACTTATCCGATGATGAATAGCAGTTGAAGATTTATCATCT
This sequence comes from Bacteroidota bacterium, assembly GCA_039714835.1. Classification (GTDB taxonomy): domain Bacteria; phylum Bacteroidota; class Ignavibacteria; order Ignavibacteriales; family Melioribacteraceae; genus SZUA-22. The sequence goes on from JBDLIN010000025.1 coordinate 11,645, forward strand.
ATCGATATATTAAGTTCTTGTAACACATTACCCGTAAGTGATACTGAATCTTCTTTATCATAAATTGAAAAATTAGGTCTATAATTTAATCTATCAGCTTCTGCTCTTAGTATTTTTGCAAAAGTGGAATGGAAAGTACCCATCCAAAGTTTTTTGGCTTTTGTAACGCCAATCATATTCTGAATACGTTCTTTCATCTCTTTTGCAGCTTTATTTGTAAAAGTTAAAGCTAAAATGTTTGAAGGATCAAATCCCTCCTCAATTAGATATGCAATTTTGTGGGTTAGTACTTTTGTTTTACCAGATCCAGCTCCGGCAACTATTAGATGAGGGTGAGAATTAAATTTTACAGCCTCAATTTGTGCGTCATTCAAGTTTTTAAGTGATTTCATAAGCCTCTGAATTTTTTAGTCTGCAAATTTATCAAAATTCAGACGCTAATCAAAATAATTACACTAATTATTCCTAAATAAATAGGTTTATTTTACTTTTATAAGATTTTTAGACTAGCAGCTTTCCGTTTTTCATTATCATTTTATCATCAAAATATACGGTTGGTTTCTTAATTACACCATCTAAATGAATCGGTACGTTGACATTTCCACCCATTGTAATATTATTACCAAGTGCTAAATGGACAGTTCCAAGAACTTTTTCATCCTCAAGCAAATTACCACTAAGTCTTGCTTTATCATTTGCTCCAATTCCAAGTTCGGCAATGTTTCTAGCTTTTTTACCATGTTCATCAAGCATTTGAATTAATTTTTTAGCCTTTGCTCCACCAGTGATTTTCGTAGCATATCCTTTTTCAACTTCTATCTTTATCGGTTGCTTTCCTATTACACCTATTCCTGACATTGAACCATCAACAACAAAGATACCATTTGCACTACCTTCAATTGGGGCTGCAAATGTTTCACCAGTTGGAAGATTTCCACCTTCCCCTTTTTTATGGAATAGACCTTTACTTGCAATTGCTGTCCTTCCTCCAATTTTCAATGATATGTCAGTACCATTTGGAGCTGTAATTCTAACATTATTAGTTTTTTCAAAAATTTTCTTCATTTTAATTGTTAAAGCAGCTATTTTTTTATAGTCAGCACTTAATCCTCTAATCATCACATCTGTTGAAATACCAGGAAAGGTTGCAACACGAACTCCAAGTGCAGAAGCATCTCTTCGTGCATTAGTATGCGTTAAAGACTTTCTTGTTGGAAGAAGAACAACATTAAATTGTTTCATCAGTTCAGTAACATATTTCGGCGGTTCTTGTCCGTGAGTTTCCCAAGATTTCAGTTCCACATATAAAGCTTCATGTCCAAGATCTAAAGCATTGATATAAAGGGCCTTACCTATTTCGTTTGTTAATTCGTCAGTAACAACAAGGACTTTTTCCTTCTTTTTAGTTGCCATACAATCAGTGATAGCAATTCTACATGCTTTATCGAGTTTTGATAATCTCATTTGTTTCTCCTATAGTGGAATGCCAATATTTAATTGAACAACAGCGCTTAATCCCCCTTTTGTAACTAACGGGAATTCAGAATCATCATTAGGTAAATGCTCAGTATTATTATCATTCGTTAAGTTTTCAATTTTAGTAAAATTATACATACCGGTTCCTTCTATACTGACAAAATCTTTTATTATATGTATGATCAGTCCAGAACCGACAGCGTAACCCATTGTGATTTTGGGGATATTAAATGTTTTCTCTTGAACAACCTTATTTTCATAAATATCTTGTTGAGTAAGTTTTGTATTAAAAAATTTAAGGGATCCGTCAACTATCTTCCAATCCACAAAATTGAAAACTGGGATTCCAAAATCAAATCCTAAAGCCCAATGATTCATTTCAAATTTCGATTTAAAATCAAATTCTTCGCCTGGTAGAAGTAAAGCTGTAACAGTTTGTGATTCTTCTAAAAATTGATAATAACCTTTAACCGTGAAAAAATAATCATCAAAATTTGCCCTAACAATATTCATCCCGAACCGAAAACCCATTCCAGTACGAAAATCATATCTCTGGTCATTTACTCCCATATTTTCTAATTCTTTATTGAGTTGATGATTAAGACCTTCTGCATGATAATTTTCAAAAGAATATCCACCATAAATACCAGACAGACCAAGGCAGCCAAAACCGCATGTCTGTGTAAACGTTTTAGAATTGATACTCATTGTTAACATAATAATGAGATATATAGAATTTTTTAATTTCAACTTATTTATACATTTTGTTAAAACACAATATAATTAAATCAACTTTGCTCTACTACTTTTTGATAAAGCATAATAAGCTTAGTACCATACATTTGTCGAAAAAATGTTAATACCCTATCCTGAGCAGGTTCTACTTTTTCACCAAAATGCTTTTTTGAAATATCAATAATTTCTCTAATAGTTGATACGGCATTTATTTGTCCCCATATAAATGATCCGATTTCATCAAGATCAATTTTATATGGTTTATTAATCATTTTTCTAAAAAATAATTTCTCAATAATTGTTGGTTTCTTAAAATATAAAACCGTTATAAGATCTTGATTAGATTCATGTTCACATAAACGCTTTGGAATCATATCCAGAAAATCTTCATCCTTCAATTTACCATTCCTTTTTCAAGTCCATGACCATTTGAACTAAGCTCGTTCTTTCGTAATAAATATGCAAATATAAATCCTATTATTCCAAGAATAGAAAGTATCCACATTCCCATTGAGTATCCCATCGGATTTTCTGCAGATGCACCTGAAATATCATTTGACCATCCTAGCAGATAATTAAATGCAAAAACTCCAATTTGCTGAATTAATGTCATTATCGAATAAGCTGTTCCTAATCTATTCTGCTCTACTAAATAGGCAACTGAAGGCCACATTATAGCTGGGATCAAAGAAAATGCGACACCTAACATTATAATTGGTACGTATAAACTAATTCCGGAATAAACTAACATCAGGTAAACAGGAAGAATTAAAATTGAACCCATCATCATCATTGTTGCTCGTTTACCAATCTTATCTGCAAGTAATCCGAACAATGGAGTTGCTATCATTGAGGCAAAGATCAATGCACTATTCAATTGACCAGCTAATTCACGTGATGCACCATGAGCTTCTTGGTAAAATTTTATTGCAAAAGTTCTGAATGGAAATACTGCAGAGTAAAATGTTACACAAAGAATAACTATATACCAAAATGATTTGTTGAATTTAAAAAGATCAGCAAATACAAATTTGTCCGTCTCACTTGCTTCACCAAGTGAATATCTCTTTTCTGCATAACTTTCCATTCCCCAATAAATAATCCCCCCGACAATACATGTTAATCCAATTATAAATGCAATATAGAGAGGTTCATTCCATGAGGTATAGAAACTACTGCCCCAAGTTGGTGACCAATCTGCTGTAAATGAACCTAGTCGTGCAATGGTTAAATTTATACCAAATGCAAAACCAAGCTCTTTTCCTTTGAACCATTTTGCAAGTGCTGTGGTAATTGCAACAATTAAAGGTTCAGCACCAATACCAAGTAGTAATCTGCTGCCTAACATCACATAAAGATCAGAACTTGTGGCTGTAATTAAAGCAGCAATTGAACAAATTGTAGCAAATACCATAATAGATATTTTCACACCTAATCTATCTATTATTGGTCCGCTTATAATAAGGATAAAGACAGCTGCAAAACTGTAAATTGAATTCAGTGAACCTATGTTTACATCTGTAAAACCCAGCTCAGATTTAAGCATATCAGCAATTGGTGCAATACTATCATAGATATAGTAATTGCCGAACATTGCCAAACTAACAAAAACCAATACTGTCCATCTATAAAATGGAGAAGGTTTTGGTTTGGTAATCATTTCACTCATAGTTCCCCATTCTTATTTATACACTTTTTTCTTTCTTTACTGCAAAGAAGAATAACAACGCTGCCATTCCTAAGAAAAGACAGAGAGAAAGTACATCACCAGCTATTCCCATACTTTCACCAATACCAGTATTTAATTTATCGGCAACCGAAATTTCAATGCCTTCTATATTAGTATCCCAAATCCATCCCTTTAATGATGCAATTAAAATTCCTGTTAATGCACCTCCGGCAATTAGACCTGAACTAAGTAAAGCACCCGGACCAATCTCAGATTCTTCTTTGTATGTCTTCTTAATTTTATCAGCAATTAGTTTTACCATTCCACCCATAAATATTGGTGAAGTTACCGAAAGAGGGAGATAAGCTCCGACTGCAAAAGGAAGCGAACGTACACCGCTCAATTCCATAACTGCTGCTATTCCCATACCTACAATCACTAAACCCCAAGGTAAATTTTGGCTTAGTAAACCTTTTATAACGGTTGCCATAAGTGTGGCTTGAGGAGCAGGTAACTGATCAGAACCAATTATTAATATATCGTTCAGCATGATAATGGTAAATCCAATTACTAACACAGATGCCGCAACACCGATAAGTAATCCTAACTGCTGCTTAATTGGAGTAGCTCCAACAATGTATCCAGTTTTAAGATCCTGTGAAGTTGCTCCAGCATTTGCAGATGCTATACAGACTATTGATCCTACCACTAGTACAATAGGCTGATAGACTTCTCCTGTCCAGCCGACAGCAACAAAAATTAGAGCTGTTGCCATTAAGGTTGCAATCGTCATTCCGGAAATTGGATTTGAAGACGATCCGATAAGTCCAACTATACGAGATGAAACAGTTACAAAGAAAAAGCCAAAAATCACAATCATGATAGATGAGAGTATATTCGTGGGTATTGATGGAATAGCTACCATTAAGATAACTAGTATAACACTACCAACCAACACATAAATCAATGGAATATCTTTCTCAGTTCTGATCTTCTCAATACTATTTCCCGCTTTGTTTTCTCTAAGATCCTTAAACGAATCACGAAATGCATTAATGATCGTGGGAAATGATCTGATCAAAGTAACAATTCCTCCAAATGTTACTGCACCGGCTCCGATATACCGAATGTAATTGTTCCAAATTTCCTTTGCCGACATTTCAGAGATCAATTTATCAGCTGGAGCAAAGACAGTTGTAAGGTTATCCCCAAGTAAAGTTATTAGTGGAATAAGAACAAGCCATGACAATACACCACCAGCAACCATTACGCCTGCAATTCTCGGTCCAATAATATATCCAACTCCCAAAAGTTCAGGTGTGATTTCACCATTGACGGTACCATTCGGTAAAGCGGATGTTCTGCTGAAAATATATTGAGGAACATCTTTCCACAAACCGAATAATGACATAAGGGTTTTGTATAGAAAAGCAATGCCTAATCCATAATAGACTTTCTGTGCAAGTTTCCCCCCTTTTTCACCAGCTACTAAAACATCAGCACATGCAGTTCCCTCAGGGAATGGTAGTTTACCGTGTTCCTTCACAATAATAGAGCGTCGTAAAGGGATCATAAATAAAACACCAAGAATACCACCGGTTAATGCAAGTACAAATATTTGAAAATATTGAAAATATTCAGTCCCACCTGGTAAAAACAAAAGAGCCGGGATAGTAAAAACGACACCAGCTGCAACAGATTCACCGGCAGAACCAATAGTCTGCACCATATTGTTCTCTAAAATGGTTGCCTTACCAAATTTCTTAATTATTGAAATTGATAAAACAGCAATTGGAATTGAAGCACTAACCGTTAATCCAACTTTTAAACCAAGATAAACTGTTGCAGCACCGAAAATAATTCCGAAAATTGCACCAAGTATTATTGCTTTTGGGGTAAACTCTGGGATGAAATCTGAGGCAGATATATAAGGTTTGAATTTTGAGCCTTGGTTATCTATCATAATCTCTCACTATTATGGAGTATTCAGTAATTTTAGCTTAGAATATTTTGAATTAACTGATTAAAAGCAAGCAAATAAATTCTCTTATAAAACTTAAAAGACAATTTTAAACATTAATAATTTAACTCTAAGGAAAGTTAAAGCTTATTCTATTTCCTAACTTAGAATTAAAAAATAAAGTCATTCCGGCAATCTTTTGGCCGGAATCTTTCTTTTTAACAGATTCCCGCTGAATACGTGCGGGAATGACAGTGATAGTAAATAATTAAAATTTTAACTTCCTCATTCCAATGTGACATAAAGCAAAGTCATATTTTACAGGATCATTAGGATCGAATTTCTTTAGATTGTTTGTTATCTCTTCAGCCATTGACCAAGAAACATTTTTTCTTTTAGTTAATTTTAAGTACTTACTTATCTGGGCAATATGTGTATCAACCGGTATTACTAACTTGCTTGGAGGTATCTCTTTCCATAATCCAAAATCGAGTTCATCTTTTCTGATCATCCAGCGTAGGAAGAGATTTTGACGTTTACATGCGCTCCCTTTCCAAGGATCAGGGAACATAAATTTTATCCCATCTGAATGATATTTCCCTTCCTTACTTACAATGGTATATAGGTTGCGAGAAAAAAAGGAAAGAGCTCCTTTAATATTTTCAGCTTTTTCGAAATAGTAAAGGAGGAAAAGATAATTTAACGAACCATACACTTCGTATATTTTCTTTAATCCAGCAAATAGTGCTGCAATGTCATCTCCAGTATAGAAGCGGTGTTTGAGATTTTTGAATAATTTTCCTTCTTTTTTAATATTATACTCAGATACAAAATTAAACGGTTCATTCTCCATTATTTCAAAGATCTTCTCAAGAGTATTCACTATCTGAGTTACATTTCCAAAGGCGAAAACTGATGAGATAAAAGCTGCTATTTCAATATCGGGAGTTGATTCAAACCGATGCGGAAATTCAAGAGGATCGGGTGAAATGGTTGTTCTATCAAATGCTTTGTAATGGTATTTCAGTTTGTTCTTGATTTGTTCTTTAGTTAGTCGAGGCATAAGAATTTAAAAGAAAATTAAAAGAATACTTTAAGATTGCAATTTTCTAAGGAAAATAAAAACATAATTTAACCACAATGAGCACAAAGGATTTTACTAATTTCGCAGAGACGATCTTTGTAATCTCTGGATACCCAACCATTAAGGTTTTTCCTTATTTAATTAAGATCATTTTTTTTGAAAAACTATAGCTGCCAACTGATAAACGATATAAATATACTCCAGATACTAGGTTCTGGTTGCTTGATACTTGTCCGCCCAGGTGGGAAGAATTAAATGTGACTTCATATTCCCCCGGCTTTTGCTGTTCGTTTACGAGGGTAGCTACTTCCCTACCCAGAATATCATAGACCGTAAGAGAGACAAATAATCCCTCCCTTACTCCCGGTGGGGTCGAGATTGAATATTTTATTGTTGTGCTTGGATTAAAAGGATTAGGATAATTCTGCATTAAAGAAAATTCTGTTGGGACAGTATTATTTTCTTCATCAACATTGATAATAATTTTGTTCATATACCAAATTATTTTTTCTAAAACTGCAACGCGCTGTGATTCCGGATAAATAGTTTCAAATGGGAAAGCAAGATAAACGAGCCTTCCAAATTTATCGCCATCATCAAAATAACCGGCATAAGATATTCCCGAAAATCCTATTGCTGGATCAGTTATTCCTTTATAACTTGCATCATTATAAGCTATGGCATTAATATCTTCAGTTCTCGATATTGCATCAGGCCAGTCAACGTCAATTGTTCCATGAGTACCATCATCAAAGTTGATATCTCCTAATCCATCAAAAATACCAAATGGTCTGGGCAATACAGTATAATATGTTGCATTTTGATCATTAGGCGCATCACTAATATAGCGTGCTTTTAAATAGTCTCGATAGAAAGCTTTATCGGCTTCTGATCCTTTTTCAACAAGATCCCATCCAATTTCAGCTCCAGATACCATTAGTTTACCGCCATTTGTTAAATAGTCTGCAACCAATCCTTGTTCAATAGAGTTAAAGGTTTCATCTTCAGTACTTTCATCAAGTAACATCCAAATAACTATATCATAATCATTAAGATCAACAAATCCTTTAATTACTGCATCATTACTTGTTGATGAGAAGTTCATGCCGTTCTGCATAAATGGTTCACCATACATACGAATATAGTCGAATGTATTATTTGTATTTGTGGTTCTCTCAAATCCATCAACTATTAAAATATCATTTTCATATTCAGATGGGATCCCTCCTAAAACTTCTGTAGGATAAGATGTACCAGAATCATTGACTGCTTCGACTTTAAAATAATAAACAGAATCGGGTGTTAAGTTTGTAATAGAAATTGCATTTGATGGATACTCAAGTATTCTAGTAAAGTTTAATCCATCTCTACTCAAATATACACCGTATTTATCAGCCCAGTCAGAGTTTTCAAACTTCAGCCAAAGTGTGTTTTCATCTGCTTGCAAGACTCTGAATGAACGAGGAGTATTCGGTGTAGGAAGAGAACCATCTCCATATTTTAAATTAATTAAATTCCAAAGCTCTTGCCTACTTCCATCATAACCCAAAGCCCACATACCAATACCACCTAGGTTATAAGCATCAGCTAGATCATATTTTTTGTCTAAACTTAATACATCATCAAACCATACTTGTAGCCATTGGTTTCCTTCCTGCCAGCGATACCAAGAAGTTTGCGACTTTGTATCCCATCGTAAGCCATGAGTATCAGAATTGGTTATATCACTACGAAATCGTGTGGAACTTTGGAATCCACCATTATTATCATCAACTTCTGCATACGCATCCCCAGAGATTGTCCTCCATTTATGTCCATAATAAGGAACACCGAGTATAACTTTTTTAGGGTATTTTGATACCGGCACACCATAATCTTCAGTTACTGTCGAAGTAATATCGTGCCTGAATCCGGTAAGAGGTGCATTAGGTCCTGATGTAGAACTCCACTTTCCCCAAAAAGCATATCCCATTATAAAAACATAATCACAACTTTGAACTAATCCATCAAGGTCCCAATAACCACCCCAATTTACCGCAGGTCCGGCAAATGAGACTTCCTTGCCCGGTAGTTCTGTATGGATGTATTCAGTTAATTCAGTCATAAAATTATTTATAACACTTCCTCTATCTGCAGTATATAATCCTTCAAAATCTATATTTACACCATCAAGATTATATGCTTCTATTTTGTTTTTTACATTAACGAAAAATGTTTGAGTAACAGTTGAATCTGTTATAATCTTTCGAATATCATCTTCATCAAAATTTACAGCAGTTAGTATCACTTTTGTACCTGCAGAATGAGCAGCATTAATTAAGTCTGTCCATGGCCATCTAGAAGGATTTCCAACAGCTCCAGTATTTGAGACATAAAAATCAAATGCAGCTATATGAGTAAGAAGATCATATCTCAAATATTGGTGGTTGCCATCAATATATTCCCAATCTGGTAAATAGCCAAAAACTTTCTTTGATAGTTCTTTAGATTTATCAATTTTTAATGGAATAATTCCCGAGCCATCAACTGCGTATTTACTTGGAAGTTTCGATTCTGCCCCATATTCTTTCTTATGCAATTGATGAATACTCATCTCTTCCATTTCTTGTGAAAATAAACTTGTAACCAACATTAACACGATTAGGGAAATAAAATTCATTTTTATGTATGAGTTCATAATCTTAATCCTATAATTAAATTAATACATTAAGTATTAATTGAGAATAGTTATGATTTTTAATATTTTTGCCTTTATATAATATTAAAAAATAAACAAAAGAACGAGGTTAAAATGTTATCAAAAAAAATTGAAGCCGCCCTAAATAATCAATTAAATAAAGAACTATTTTCATCATATTTATATTTATCGATGGCTGCATATTTTGAAGATTTAAATTTAGTTGGAATGTCTAAGTGGATGAGACTACAGGCTGATGAAGAACATGAACATTCAATGAAATTTTACGATTTTATTCAAAAAATATCTGGAAGTGTGACACTTGAACAAATCGATAAACCAAAAACCACATGGGAAAGTCCTAAGCAAGCTTTTGAAGAAGCTTTAGCACATGAACAGTTTATTACAAAAAGTATCAATGAACTCACAGATCTTGCGATTGAAGAAAAAGATCACTCAACAAATACCTTCCTTCATTGGTTTATTGATGAGCAAGTAGAGGAAGAAGCTACTGCGGGTGAAATTGTACGAAAATTTGATCTAATTGCCGATAGTAAGAGTGGATTGTACATGCTTGACAGAGAATTGGGAACAAGAACTGCTGCACCATCTGCGGAGTAAATTAATACTTTACAAAAAAGATAAGATTTACTTATATTTGTATTTCGTATTAAAATGAATTTTGGAGATAGGAATGTCAAGGAAATGTGAAGTTAGCGGTGTGGGACCAATTGCTGGGAATAATATCTCTCACGCTCATAATAAGACCAAGAGAAGATTTTTACCAAATTTACAAAAGAAGAAAATTTGGGTTCAAGAACTAAATAAATTTGTTACTGTTAAGTTATCAACCAGTTCATTAAGAACTATTTCTAAAAATGGAACTGCTGAATTAGCAAAAATGATTAGAGAAGGTAAAATTAAAGTTAACTAATCTGAATTGTGAACGATATTTATAAAAGCTCATATCAATTTGATATGAGCTTTTTTCATTTTAAACTATTATGTTCTACTTCATTTCCCCAATTTATTACCTCGATTTGGCTTTCTGTCTTTGTGTGGTTTATTCTTCTTCCCCTTTTCAGAAGTTATTTCTTCTCTTTTAGATGATTTCCGCTTCACTGGTCTTTTCACAACTTTATCTTTAATCACACGATGTGTTGAATGTGTATCTAAACCTCGAGTTTCTGATTTATATTTATGTGAATTTGGATTCTTTTTCCTTGGATGCTGAATTCTAGGATACCCAATAGTAGTTAAACCATCTGTTGATCTACTTCTGATTCTAACATCATATCCATATTTATTAATTCTTCTATAATCATTTGTGTAATTCAGATTAGAAATAATAACATTATTTCTTAATCTTCTGAACTTATTTTTAGCAATGTTCATCCCACAGAAAACTACATTATTATAAACATAATAATTAGTTATTGGAACAGAGTATTTATAAACATATGAAATTTTATTTCTTCTAACTAAATATTGTCTAATTGATGGAATTCCTAGATATCGTAACTTTACAAAATTCCACATAGCAAATTGAATAGATCTATTCGAAGAATAGTAAATTCCGTAATCATGATTAAAATGTGCATTTGATGCCAATGGAATCCATCCAACATATTCACCACTTACACGCCATTCTACCCAAGCAGGAGCCCATTTATATCCAGGATACCAAATCCAGCCATGTCTTGCATCATAATCCCACCTTCCATAGTGATGGACAATCCAGCCAAATGGTTCTTCTGAATCCCAGAACCAACCGTATTCGCTCCAAAACCATCGGCCATTTGTATAAGGTTTCCACCCCCTTTGCACTCTCAAAGGTTTCCATACTAATTCTCCATAATGATCTTCTACCCAAACTCCATATTTATCAAGTGTAATGTAAAAATCATCATGACTAATTCTTCTTTTTGCTGATGCTTCTGCAAAGTTGATGAATAAAACGAGTGCTGCTAATAAAATTACCTTTTTCATAAAATCCTCCTCGGCTTTTCATCTGAGATTCAATTACTATTCCAAAGGAAAACAAGCAAATATTTCTTACAATTCAACGAATATGAATATAAATTGTATGGTAAAGTAAACAGTCAAATTATTATTTGTACAATAATTATATACACACTTTAGTAAGTGAATACATTTTCATATTTTAACGGATATAATTTTTGCAAAATTTTTGAGGTTGAAATGAAATCTTTAATGAAACTGATTTTGATTGGAATGATATCATTAACATTGTTTAACTGCGGCGATTCAAAAAAAGAGAAGGAGATGGCTGAATTGAAAGACAAAATTGATCAATATGTAAAAACAGAATTGAAATTTGATGAAGCACTACTTGACAGTAATCAAAAAGTAGTAGTAGAAAAGTTATTTAAAGCAGCAAAAATAATTGATGAAATTTTTCTTGATCAAGTCTATTCAAAAAATAATGAGTTGAAAGAAAAGTTAGCTCAATCTGATGATGAACTTGATAAACAAATATTAGAATATTTCACAATCAATTTCGGCCCATTTGATAGATTAGATCATGACAAACCATTTTTTGGTGATAACGAAAAACCAAATGGTGCTAACTTCTACCCAGAAGATATGTCCAAAGAAGAATTTGAAAATTTCATAAAAAACAATCCCGATAAAGAGGCTGAGTTTACCTCAGAATTTACTGTCATACGAAGAGAGAATGATACGCTGAATGCAATTCCTTACACTGAATACTACAAGGAGCAGCTTACTGAAATTACTAAACTTATGAATGAAGCAGCAGAGTATGCTGATAATCGGTCTCTGAAAAAGTATCTTGTAACTCGTGCACTCGCTTTCCAAACTAATGATTATTATAATAGTGATATGGCATGGATGGATCTTAAAGATCACACTATTGAGATTGTAATAGGACCATATGAAGTTTACGAAGATGCTATGTTCAATTACAAGGCAGCATTCGAATGTTTCTTAACTCTAGTTGATCCTGAAAGTACCAACAAGCTTAAAACATTTGCAAATTATTTGGATGACATGGAAAATAACCTACCGATTCCAGACAAACATAAGAACTTTGAACGCGGGAGCGACTCCCCTATTATGGTAGTTCAAGAAGTTTATAGTTCCGGTGATACAAAAGCGGGTGTTCAGACTTTAGCTTTCAATCTGCCTAATGATGAGCGAGTACGTAAAGCAAAAGGTTCTAAAAAGGTAATGATCAAAAATATGCATGAAGCAAAATTTGAAAAATTATTAAAACCTATCTCTGAAATAGTAATTGATTCTTCACAAAGTGACTTTATAACATTTGATGCTTTCTTCAATCATACGTTAATGCATGAAATGTCACACGGATTAGGTCCAGGCTACATTAAAATAAATGGAAAAGAGACAGAAGTAAAAAAAGAATTAAAAGAAACATATTCTACAATTGAAGAATGTAAGGCTGATATTCTTGGAATGTTCAACAACAAGTTCATGATCGTGAATGGTGTTTATCCAGAATCGTTTGATAAAGAAATGTGGGTCACATTTCTCGCTGGAATATTCAGATCAGTCAGATTTGGTATAAATGAAGCTCATGGCGGAGGAAATGCGATCATCTACAATTATATGTTAGAAAATGGTGCATATGAATTTGATAAAGAATCTGAAAAAGTAAAAGTAAATCTTGAAAAAGCATACCCAGTATTAAAAGAATTAGCAACAAAAGTTCTTATGATCCAGGCAACAGGTGATTATGAAGGGGCAAAAGAACTTAAAGCTAAGTATGCTGTTGCATCAGAATCGATGAAAATTTTGGTAGAAAAACTTAAAGTTCTTCCAGTTGATATTAATCCTCAATTTCAAATTGAGAAGAGTTTGTAAAGAATTACCGTAGAGGAGCACTTGCTCGCAAAAAAAATGGCTGGTAGGTGCTAGGAGTTTAGAAAATATAATTGAGATCATTTTTTCCGATACTTGTTCGCAATAGCGGAAATCGGGATCGTGATGACATATTTACTTTTAAAACATTTTATATTCTTTCTTGTTTTCATTTTTGCAACACCCATTCCCAAATACCACAAAAAAGATGATAATTCAAAATTATTAAATCATTTTAAGGAAATAACAGCAATGCAATCAAAGTTTTAATAATTCCGCACTTGCTAGCTGTCAGGATGGCAAAGCACAGTGGAATGAACTACCCCGAGGCAGAGCCTCGAGGAATTCTCTCAATTAAATAAAAAAACATTTCACAAAACTTTAAAGTAGTTTAATAAAAATGTATGCTTTTCTTTTGTCTTGATACAAAAGAAACAAAAGATCAAGGCTTACAATAATTGACTAAAAATAATCTCATTCCGCTAAAAGAAAATAACTCGTCACTTCGTTCCTCAAACCCTCCTAAAAGACTGGCGGGCAGGCAGATTTTCTTTCTTAACGCTTCACTCAATTATTTTCTTAGCGTCAATTTTTGTAGGCCAAAGATGGAAAAATAGAATACTGGTAAGTATACAAGTGGAAAGAATGATGAAAAAATGTTCTTGCAACACCCATTTATCAATATTTTTGATCATTAAGATCTAAAATCAACGCTTCTTAAAAATGTGCGGAAAACAGGAGGATAATAAAATTGAGATCACTTCTTCCAATACTCATTCGCTATCGGAAATCGGGATCATGATGACATATTTACTTTTAAAACATTTTATATTCTTTTATCAAACTTTAACGCATTACAGCAAGTTTCTGAGTATATGATTGAGATTCATCCTGATCTTTCAAAATGACTTTGTAAAGGTAAACGCCATTTGCAATTTTATCACCATCTTCGTCTCTACCATCCCATTCAATTTTGTTGAAGTCGGTCTTCAAATCACTGCTGGTAAGATAAATATTCTTGATCAATCTACCGGCAACCGTATAAATTTTTATAATTACCTCTTCCGGAATTCTGGTCAATTTAAAAGTGAAAGCAGTCTCATCACTGAAAGGATTGGGATAATTGTAGAGGTCAACAATTTTCAATTCATTTGAAACAGTGAAGAATCGATCCAAGTTAAATGCTTCACTAGCAATTTTAATAAAATGATCCCCATTCTCAAGAGGTGGTCTGTACGTTGATCTTATTGACTGGTTAACAGAGTCATGTTCAACTTGCATAGCTGAATAAGGAATAGGCTTATTATCCAGATAATACCTAACTGCAGTTGTATCATCAATAGGAAATGGTCCTTCATAATCAATTTGAAAAACTATTTCCGGCTCATTTGATACAAAATCTCCATCAATAATATCAT